>CAMZHY010000291.1 GCA_947307005.1 uncultured Planctomycetaceae bacterium | reverse complement strand
CACGAGGTGGGATTCCACACGCAGGAACCGGAGAAGGTTTGGGAAGAATACGTAAGCGACTATTACCTCATGGACTCCTATTATAGCGAGTTCCACGCGCGATATTACGATATCGAGAACCGCTATCATGAAACGCTCACGGAACTATTCAAGAGCGTGAAGGAGAGGGTCGAAGCGCTCTATTCGAACTGGTTCCTCGTTAATCTCGGCGAAAACTGGTCGAACGCGAGCGAAGATAATCTCGGCGAGTATGGACGAATCCGCGAAGTTCCGATTCAGACTAATTTCTACCGGGATTGCGTCGCAAGCGCTTCGGCAAAGATTTACGTCGTTGTTTCCGACGCGCTGCGTTACGAGGTCGCGGCGACGCTCGCGAAGCGGCTTGAGTCAGACGCGAAACTAAAGATAGACGTCGTTCTGAAGACGACGCAGGCGGTCTTTCCGACGATCACTCCCTTCGGCATGGCGGCGCTCTTGCCGCACAAGAAGCTGACCGTCGAACTCAAGAACGGCAAACTCGCCGTTCTAGCGGACGGAATCCCCTCCGACGCCGATAATCGCGAGAAAATCCTCAAATCCGTCGAACCTGCGAGCGTCGCGCTGAAATATTCCGAACTCGTCGCGATGAAGGGCGTTGAACGTCAGGCGCGCGTCAAGGGAATGAAGGTCGTCTATATCTATCACGACGCGATCGACGCCGCCGGGCACAACGACGACGCTTCCGTCTTCAAAGCTTGCGAGACGGCGATTGAACAGATCAGGAACATGGTTCGAATCATCGTCAACGAATGGGGCGGCGCGAATATCGCGATAACCGCAGACCACGGGTTCCTCTATACGAACGAACCGCTCAATGAATACGACAAGACGGAAAAGACGACCACGAAGGAATGCGACGTTGAAATTGGACGACGCTACGCGATCCTCAAGAAGGGCGCCAAACCCGAGTTCCTCGCGCCCGTGAAATTCCTCGATCCCGACGCGCCTTTCGACGCCTTCGCTCCTCGCGGCGTCCAGCGGCTCGCGCTCGGCGGCGGCGGTTCGACGCGATACGTCCACGGCGGCGCGAGTCTGCAAGAAATGGTCGTCCCCGTGATCGAGTGTCACGCTTTGAGGAATCAATACAAGGAATATCGGAAGAACAAGGATAAGTACGACGCGAAGTCCGTCGAGATCAAACTCCTCTCCGCGATTCGCAAGGTTAGCAATAAGACGTTCGCCTTGGACTTCTACCAGACGGAGCCGGTCGGCGGCGCGCTTCAGCCCGCGACATATCGGATATTCTTCGTCGACGCCGCGAATCAGCCCGTAAGCGACGAACGAAAAATCGTCGCCGATAAGACCGATCCCGAACCCCGCGATCGCAAGTTCCATATCCTTTTCAACTTAAAAGAGCGTAAATTCGACGCGGCGGACGACTACTATTTGGTCGTCGTCGAAGAGGCGAACGGACGCGAACTCCTACGCGAGACGTTCCAGATCGACGTTCCTCTTGCGTTCGACGATTTCGGATTCTAAAAGCGCGAGGTAAAAGTTATGGATCAAAATGCTGAAAACGCTTCGGACTCGCGCGAAATTGTGAAAAACAAGTTGCGCGAACATTTCGACGGCAAGATCGTCCGAAAAGACCTCGCGAAGAGAATCAAAGAAGGCGCGAACGCGCCTGTTTACGTTCTCGAGTTCCTTCTGGGACAATATTGCAGTTCCGACGACGAAGAAATCGTCGAAAAGGGCGTCGAACGGGTTAAGAATATTCTGGCGGAAAATTTCGCGCGTCCCGACGAGGCGCAGAAGATCGTCGCAAGGCTCCGAGAAAAGGGAAGCTATACCGTGATCGATAAAATCACGGTTCGGCTGAACCTCAAACGCGACGTCTACGAGGCGGAGTTCTCCAATCTCGGACTGAAGGAAGTCCTGATTCCCGACGAATATCCGCAGAAGTTCGACCGACTCCTCTGCGGCGGCGTCTGGTGCATCGCGCAGCTCGAATACGAGTTCGACGAAGAGGAGAAGAAGAATCGCAATCCCGTTCATATCCGCAAGGTCACCCCGATTCAGACCCCGCGTGTCGATATTGGAGAGCTTAAACAAGGTCGCAAGGCGTTCACAAAGGACGAATGGATTGCCGTTCTACTGCGCTCCGTCGGAATGGAGCCGGAGAAACTCTCCGAACGGGAGAAACAACTGCTGCTGCTCCGCATGATTCCGCTCGTCGAGAACAACTATAATCTCTGCGAACTCGGACCGCGAAGCACGGGCAAATCGCACCTCTATAAAGAAATCTCGTCGAACAGCATCTTGGTTTCCGGCGGTCAGACGACGGTCGCGAACCTTTTCTACAATATGGCGAGCAAACAGGTCGGACTCGTTGGGCTTTGGGACTGCGTCGCGTTCGACGAGGTCGCGGGGATCAACTTCAAGGACAAGGACGGCGTTCAGATCATGAAGGATTACATGAACTCCGGGTCTTTCGCGCGCGGAAAGGAAGAAAAAGCGGCGAGCGCTTCGATGGTCTTCGTCGGCAATATCAACCAGAGCGTCGACGTTCTACTCAAGACGAGCAGTCTGTTCGCGCCCTTCCCTCCCGAGATGGGCGAAGATACGGCGTTCCTCGACCGCATCCATTGCTATATTCCCGGATGGGAAGTTCCGAAGTTTCGTCCGGAACATTTCACGAACGACTACGGGTTCATCACGGATTACCTCGCGGAGTTCATGCGCGAACTGCGAAAGGAACAGCATGGAGACGCGCTCGACAAATATTTCAAACTCGGTAAGAATCTGAACCAGCGCGACGCGACCGCGGTCAGAAAGACGGTCGGCGGACTAGTCAAACTGCTCTATCCGGACGGGGAGTACTCGAAAGAAGAAATCGAGGAAATCCTTCGGCTTGCGCTCGAAATGCGTCGGCGCGTTAAGGAACAGCTCAAAAAACTCGGCGGGATGGAGTTCTACGACGTGAACTTCTCCTATATCAACGAGGAAACGTTCGAGGAACGATTCGTTCCCGTCCCGGAACAGGGCGGCGGAACGCTGATTCCGGAAGGAACGTGCGATCCGGGGCGCGTCTACGCGGTCGGACGCGCGAAGTCTGGAAGAATCGGCGTCTTTCGGCTTGAATCGCAATCGCGCCCCGGCTCCGGCAAGTTCGAACGAACCGGACTCGGCGGCGACCGAGAAGCGAAGGAGTCGTCGAACGTCGCGTTCAATTATCTCAGAGCGAACGCGAAGCGTATTAGCAGTTCGGTCAGCGCTACGACGAAAGACTACGTCGTCGGCTATCAGGACTTGCAGGGGATCGGCATGACCGACAAACTCGCGCTCCCGACGCTCGTCGCGCTCTGCTCGGTCGCGCTAGGGAGGCCCGTTTTGAGTTCCCTCGCGATTCTCGGCGAAATGACGATAGGCGGCGCGCTCGTTAAGGTCGACGAACTTGCGAACACGCTTCAAGCGTGTCTTGACGCCGGAGCGAAGAAGGTTCTTCTTCCGATAACGTCGGCGCCCGACCTCGGAACCGTCCCGTCGGAACTCCTCGGGAACTTCAGCCTGCTCTTCTACGATCGAGCCGAAGACGCCGTCTTCAAAGCGCTAGGGGTTGAATAGCGCTAGAGCGAAATTCCATGCTTGAGATTATTTTCGGGCTTATCCTTCTCGGCGTCTCCGTGTTCGTCGCCGTCGTGTTCTTCCTGTCCTTTCTGCCGGACTGGATACAGGACGCCGTCGGTCTCGGGTGCGGCTGTCTCGTCGCGCTCGTCGGACTGCTGATTATTATCGTCCCGATTGTCCTCTTGGTTCTTTGGCTGATCGGAACGTTTTGCGACTAACGCCGCGTCTATCAAGTCCAGCCCGCGCCGCCGCCTCGCGTTCTCCCATCGAGACGGCGGTTTTATTGTTCGCTTTCGGACGCGTCGAAGAAGCGTCGCGAACCGACGTCTCTATCGTCAGTATGATTCGGGAAAATACGAGTCAAAAACGGTTTTGAACTTTTTCTAAAAAAAATTGCGAAAATTATTGGGAATAAATATTCGTCGGGTACGATGTAGTCGCGCTTGCGAGAGCGAGCGAAGTTGCGCTCGCTCCGCTTCAGGAATGAAAAACAAAACCTTTTAATGCGAAGGAGCATAACGATGACCGCGCAAATTTCCGACAAATTTGAGTACAAAGGAAAAAAGTATTCCCTAGCCGCCCTATCGGCGCCGATCCCCTTTGCCCCCGAACAATACGGATTAAAGCCTCAGGGTTGCTGCACGGCGCTCTACCGAGGGTTCTGGTGCGAGTACAAAATTACCGACGAAGCGCTGATTCTCGATAATCTTCACATATCCAATAGAAAATGGCGTTATCCTAAACTTAACGGCGTTTCCGCTTCTTGGTCAAAAGATGATATGGGCTGTCGGACCTACAAGGGCGTGAATTTAACGATTCCGTTTTCCGGCAAGATTCTCCTAGGAGAGGGGTTCATCCACAAGTATTACATTCACATGGGGTATCAGCGTCCTTACGCGTATAAGGAGCTGATCGAGTTTGAATTCGAAAAGGGAGTTTTGCAAAAGACGACCGACTGCAGCAAAATCGCCGCAAAGATGCGCGACGGAACGTACGGACTCGACATGGCGGACCGCCTCGGGGATATCGCCGGCTTTATCGACGACAGTTTCTCGTTAGATTACGAGACGAAAGCGTGGTGGTTGTTCTCGGGAGACGAATGGATGTGACGAGGCGTCGCCGCTCGACCTTCCAAAAGGTCGTCAATCGCGTCGACGTCGAAAGCAGGGTTTGAACTGTGGGAACGTCTCATCCAGAAATTGCAGCTCACACGCTATAGAAATCTATCAAGATTTCGGCGTAATTGCCGAGTCGGAATGGGTTG
This sequence comes from uncultured Planctomycetaceae bacterium, assembly GCA_947307005.1. GTDB lineage: Bacteria > Planctomycetota > Planctomycetia > Pirellulales > Thermoguttaceae > RUG369. The sequence continues at coordinate 278 of CAMZHY010000291.1, read as the reverse complement.
GACACAGCGAAAAAACAGCCGTAGACCACTATCTACACCTTCTGGAAAGCGACTTCGATAAGGCGACGCGGGAAAATTCAGTATCTTCCTGAACCAAAGAAAACACTAGAAAAAAACCGCATTTTCACAAAAAGGCGTCCAAAGAGGTGTACAAAGAGGCGTCCAGAATACGTCCGAATGCGTCAGAATACATCCGATACAATCGGACGGAATTATCGAATAGACTCGGGAAAACCCCGAGCGAGTCGAATAAAAAAGGGTTTTGAAGGAACTCCCTC
>CAMZHY010000290.1 GCA_947307005.1 uncultured Planctomycetaceae bacterium | reverse complement strand
CGCTTTTCCACGTCGAAGGTTTTTACGACGAAAACAACTACTACGTCGGTCTTCGCCGCGACCAAGAATACGGCGGGGATCCGCAATCCGCCAACGAGGCGAGCTTCGGTCAGTATCTCGACGACGTCTCCTATATGCTCGACGCGGACGATCCGTTCTATGAAAGCTCGGACGTCGTGAAGGTATTGAGCGCGCTCGACGAGGAAACAAAAGCCGATCCCGACGCGGGGCGCGCGATGGCTCAGTCGATGGACGGCGAGATTTTCGCCGATATGGGATACGCGACGCTCATGACTTCGCTCCGCGCTCACGAGCGCGTCGTCGACACGTTGCGTCCGAATCTCTACCTCGTCTGCGAACAATGTGGAAATTTGCGACACGGCGAAGTTTGCGAACATTGCGGATCTGAAGAGCCCGCCGTCCTGAGCGTCTTCCCCTATCCTGAAGAAGCGGCGTTCGGACGGCGCTTCTGGGGCGTCGTCTTCGGCTCGTTCGGCAACGTAAGCTCTTATGAAGGCGCGCGGGGATTCAAGACCGACGCGGCGGGAACCGCGTTCGGCTCCGATTTCTACCGAAACACCGCGACGCGCGTCGGGGTTTTCGGCGCGTTCCAAAGCGTCGCCGTCAAGGGAAAGGGCTCGTACGTTCGCGAGCGCGGCGAGATCGATTCCTATCAGGTCGGCGCGTACGCCTATCGCGAAAACACGCTCGGCGCGTTTCTCGGTTCGGCGACGTTTGGAATCGACAAATACAAGACGGGGCGCGTCTGGAACTGGGGCGGCGATTCGCTGGCGCGAACGCACCGCGCGAAGACGAGGGGCGCGGAATTCGCGCTGAGAATGGAAGAATACGCGAACGTTCGTCTGAGCGAGTCGATCTGGCAGCCTTACGTCGCGACTTCTTTCGCGTACGTCGACGTCAACGGCCTTCGCGAGAAGACTACCAGCGGCGCAAACGAAGACGGAACCTACGTCACCCAGCTCCATAACCGAGATTACAATCTCACGTCGTGGCGTTCCGAACTCGGTCTTAGAGGGTCGTACTGCTGGACCGGGTTCCACGGCAAGCCGGTCGCGCTGCGCGGGCGCGCGTCGTGGGTTCACGAGTTCTGCGACACGGACGCGTCCGTCGTGAACTCCTTCACGGGAACGCGCGACGGGTTCCAGCAGACGGAGTATCAGCCGTCGAACCCGAACGGACTGAACGATCTGCGTTATTCCGTCTCGAGCGTCGACATGGGCCGCGACTACGCGTGGCTCGGAATCGGGCTCGTCGGCGACGGAATCTACGACGTGATCTCGCTCTTCGGAGGGTACGACTGCCTCTTCAACGCTCGATCCGCCTCGCACAACATCCACATCGGAGTCGATTGCGAATGGTGATTTGAACCGACCAAACCACGCGGCGAAAAGGGGAGCGTTAAACGTTCCCCTTTTTTTATGAAACGCGCCGGCGGCGCAAGCCCCGTTAGGGCGGCGTCCATCCCCTTCTCCGTCAAAAAAACTTGAAAACCGCGCCGAAACGTAATAGAATACCCGGAGGTCTTTCCTTGCGCGTCCGTTTTGAAATAGGACGGCGTTTCGAGAAAACGAGGGTGTTTTATGAAACGAAACATATTGGCGACTGTCGGTTTTTGTCTAACGCTTTGTCTATTCGTCGGATTGTCGGCGCAGGGAAAGGAACCGCCGAAAAAGGCGTCGATTTCATTCCGGGTTTCGGAAGCCGTCTGGTCGGACGACGCGCGCTTCAATCAGATGTTGGAGCTTTTCGACCGCCACCCCGGCGCGACCGACGAGATCACATTCTTTACGCAAACGACCCACGCGCCGATCGCCGACGAAGAACTCGAGCGACGCTGCGAAATTCTGAAAGAAAGAATCGCCGAAGTTCATAAGCATGGATTGCGCTCTGGAATCAACGTCCTCTGCACGCTCGGGCATCATCCTGAGGACATGTCTCGCGTCATCGGACCGGAATATCCTCGGGCGCAGACGATCGACGGGGTCGTCGCGCAGGCGACGCTCTGCGTCAACAACGATATTTTCCGCGACCGCATCCGACGGATCTACGGCGCTGTCGCAAGGACGGGCGCAGACTATGTCTGGATCGACGACGACGTGCGAACGGGACACTGGCTCGAATCCGCGGGGAACAGCGGTTCGTTATGTTTCTGCGACAATTGCATGGAGCTTCTTTCGGAAAAGTTTGGCAAACCGACGACGCGGGAAGAGCTTAGGGAAAAACTCGGCGATCCCATGACGCTCGCGGTCATTCGCCAATTTACCTCCGATTCTTTCGACAAGATGTTCGCGCTAATCGAGGAAGTCGTTCGCAACGTCGACCCGAAAATCGCGCTCGGATTCATGACGGGCGAGCGCTACGACGAAGGCTACGATTTCGCGCGCTGGGCGAAGACGCTCGAAGGCCCCGACGGGGACAAAGAAGTTTACTGGCGCCCCGGCGGCGGTTTCTACGATCAATACTGGATGATGGGGCTCTTTGACAAGTCGCAGCAGATCGGGCGGCAAGTTTCGCTGTTGCCGCCGGAAGTAACGACGGTTCAGTCTGAAATCGAGAATTTCCCCTATCAGCCGCTCAAGAAGTCGGCGACGATTACGACGCTCGAAGCGGTCTCGCACATCGCCGCGGGCTGCACGGGCGCCGCGTTCAACGTCCTGACCATGAACCAAGAGCCGCTGGACGAATACGAGCGGTTCATGACGACGGTCGCCAAACGCCGTCCCTTCATGGACCTTGCGGTCCGGAATCTTGGGCGCGCGCCGAACGTCGGCGTTCTGCCCCTCTGGAATAAGAACGACGGAAACTATACGAACCGAACGCCCGTTCAAGCGCTCACGGCGGGAATCGCGGAAACGGGGATTCCCGTCGCTTACGACTATACGCAAGACGCCGACGTCCTGCTCCTCTCGCGCAACTACCTCGACCATCTCAGACCGGAAGACGCGAAAGAACTCTTCAAAAAAGGCGTCTACCTCGACAACGACGCGCTCGGGCTCGCGAACGACCCCGGAACCTACGCGCTCAACGACCTCACCGGAATGGAATACGGCGGGATGATTACCGTCGACGGAATCGAGAAATTTACGTCGCATCCGCTCAACGGTCGTTTCGGAGAGCGCACGCGCGACCTTCGCCAATCCTTCTGGCGCGACCCGATTATCGCGCTTCATCTAACGCGCCCGGGCGTCGAGATTCTCTCGAGCTGCGTCGATTACGGGGGCGAGACGCAGGCGGACGCGATCGTCGGAATCTTCGAGAATCCGCTCGGCGGCCGCGTTTGCGTCAACGGATACTATCCGTGGAGCAATTTTTACAACTACCCGAAACAGTCGCAGATGCGCGCGATCATGCGCTGGCTTTCAAAAGACCGGCTGCCGGGCTACGTGGAATCTTTCGGTCAGATTTACCTCTGGCTCCGCAAGGCGGACGAAAACGGTCGCTTCGCCGGAATCGCCATTAACGCGAACTACGACGGCGAAGAGAACGTCGCGATTCGTCTGAAGACGGATAAGGACGCGATTACCGTCTATAACTACGACTGCGAAAAAAGCGTCGTCAAAGCGTCGGACGCGGACGAAGCGGGCTATAAGCGCTTTGTCATCCCCGAAATCAAGGCGTGGGAACCCGCTTTAATCGTCGTAGAATAACGGAGCTCGCTTAGTTTCTTCGCTCCAGTCGTAAAAACGGCGCCGCCGCGCTCTCCGCCGCGCGACGGCGCCGTTCTCTTGTCTCGTCAGACGACCGCAAATTCGAGAAAGGTCAGTTTTCAGAACGTTCGGGAGTCCCCGGGCGGCGACTCGGACGACGACTCGGTCTTGAACCGTCGGGGCGTCCTCCGCGCCCGCCGCGTCCTTCCTCGCGAGCGTCGCCGCGACGCGGACGCGAACCGGGACGGCGTTCAAAGCGCTCGGCGCCGTTTTCCGACTCAAACTCTCGCGGCGCCTCCGGACGGTCGCCGTCGAACCCCTCGGGAGGCTCCGGACGATCTTCCGCGTCCCCCCAAGGGGGTTCGGGACGTCCGCCGTCGCGCCCGCCAAATCCGCCGTCCGGTCCGCCGCGTCCGCTTTCCGAATTCCCCGTCTCGGGGAGATTGTCGGGCTTTTTCTCTTCGCCGACGTAGAGCTTGAATCCGTTGAGCTTGATATTAGCGCCGGACGCGTCGGCGTTCGTTACGCTCGAAACGTAGGAGTCGGCGGTCAGTTCGAGGGTCGAATCGGCGTCGAGCGAAATATCGAGCCGTCCGGCGGTGTTTTCGGCGTTGATCGCGCCGACAAAACGCGAACCTTCGGAGAGCGTCATCGTCAGTTCTGAAATGTTGTCGACGTAGACGTTTCCCGCAATCTCTTGTTCCGCAAGCTTCAGGTCGACTTTACCGCCGTTCTTGCCGCTTCTCCCCCACCCTTCGCGTCGAACCCGGAGGAAATAGCCCTCGGGATCCTCGTTGACAAAGCGATTCTTGCGCAGTTCGACGACGCAACTCGTGTTCGTCACGTAGATCGAGTCGCCCTTCTTCGTCGAAATCTCGCAGTCCTCGGCGGAGAACCGCGACGTTCCGACCTCCGCGTCGCCGGAAAACGACTGGTAGATGAAGACGTTCTTATACGTCGTCGACTTCCCGTGAAGCGCGTTGTTGTCGTCGGTCAATTTCGTTTTCTTGAGCGCGATCGAATTGCGACCTTCGATAACCGCGCCTTCGGAACGGGTTGAAATCAGCGTCGCGTCTTCCACGCGAATATCGGCGGTCGAATAGATCGCGGGCGATCCGGAACCGTTGGCGCGATATTCGCCGCCTTGAACCGTCAGAAGCCCGCCGCCTCGGTCGGACCGAATCGGCGCCGACGAGTTCCCGTCCGTAACGACGCGGAGGTTCTTCGCGGAAAGCGTCCCGCCGCCCGTAACCATAACGCCGCCGGAATTATGTTCCTTCGTGCGAATCTCGACGTTCTCCGCCGTCGCCTTGCCGTCGCCGTAGACGAACAGCCCGCTAGAATACGCGGAATCGGTCGTAATCGTCCCGCCCTTGAGCGCGAGTTCGCCCTTGTAAACGAGCGCCGCCGCGTTTGTTCCGTAGAAATCGTAATCGTCGCTGCGACCGGTCGGGGCGCCGCTTTTCGCAATCGTCGCGTTCTCTAGCGTCGAAGAGCCGCCGGAAACGAG
>CAMZHY010000289.1 GCA_947307005.1 uncultured Planctomycetaceae bacterium | reverse complement strand
CCATCTATTATCTCGACGTGGAACGCGAAGTTCCGGGCGAAATTCAAGATTACATCCGTCGCGCCGTCCCCGGCGTCGAGCTCACTTTCAACAACGAGGCCAAACGCTTCACAATTATCGGCACGCCGACCGAGCAGATCGCGACCGCCAAGCTCATTAACGACGCGATCGTGAATCTCCCGCCCGAAGACGAGACGCGATATTACACGTTCGACGATCAAGTCTCCGACCGCATGATCGACCTGATCAAAGAACGCGTCAAGTACGTCTCAAAAATCGAACGCGACGAGAATAACTCCGGCGTTCTCCGCGTCGTCGCCAAACCGTATCAGCATGAGGAAATCGCCAAAGCGATCGAATTCATTAAAACGGAATACCCGCTCGGCGACGAAAACACGTTCGTTTCCTACCAGACGACGAAAGAAGTCCGCGACCGTTTCGAACAGGTGCGCGACGATTTCCAGAAGAAGCACGGCTCCATCAAAATTCTTAAGGACGACGCGGACAATACGTTCGCCGTCTGGGCGCTCCCCGCTCAGCATAAAGCGCTCAAAAAACTCCTTGACGAACTCGGAGAAATCCAGTCCGGCGTTAAGCAAACGGCGACTCTTTACTCGCCGAAACACGTCGACGCGGCGACGCTCGTCGCGATTCTCAAGGATCTCCAGCCGAACCTAACCGTCACGAACGACACGGTCAACGCGCGACTGATTTTGCGCGGTTTGCCCGAGGAAATCGAAGAGGCTAAAGCGACCCTCGCAACCGTCGACGTCGCCGAAGAAGACGGCGTCGTTCGCGTCTTCAAAGCCTATCCGATTCGCGGGTTCTACTCGTACGACGGCGTCGGCAACAGCTACTCCCCGACGTATTACGTCCGCGACATTAAGAACCTCGTCCCCGCCGCTCGCGTAACCTACGATTATTACAACCAGCAGCTCGTCGTCTGGGGAACGGAAGAGGAACACGCGATCGTCGCCAAGGTCGTCGAAGACCTCGCCAAGAATTCCGAGATTGACAAACGAATCATGCGATGGCGAATCCGACGCGGAAATTATTCCACGCTTACGTCGCAAATCGCCGCCGTCTATCCGGGGACGGTCGCTACTTACGATTCCGGCTCGCAGTCGCTCCTCATTCGCGCGACGAACAGCACGAATCTCGACGCGGTCAAAGAGCTTCTGGAACTCCTCGACCCGGAAGAGGTCTCCGAATTCGACGCGACGCTTGAATATTACGACGCGGGCGCGACCCCTTCCGCTTCCCTCGTGACCGCCGTTAAGGCGCTCGTTCCGAACGCGTCGCTCGTCCAAATCGACGCGAAGACGCAGCAGCTTCTCGTGATCGCCAAACCGGCGGAACAGAAAGTCGTCGCCGACAACATCGCGAAGCTCGCCAAAACCTACGGGTCGCCCGATCTACGGATGATCCCCTACCCCGTTTACGGGATGAAGGTCGCCGAACTCGTCAAGTCGATGACGGAAGCGTACCCGGAAGCGCAGATTTCCGCCGACACGCGCGGAAGCCGCATCCTCGTCCGCGCGTCCCTTGAAGACCACGTGAAAATTTCCGAAGAAATCGAACGCGTCAACGAAGAGTCGGGCGCGGCGCCGGGCGAAAACTTTACGCCGGGTCCCCGCGTCGTCGTGTATCAGGTCGAGTCCCCGATGATCGCGACGCAGGTTCGCGGCGTCGTGACGAGCCTCTTCCCCGAAGCGGAAATCTTCGGCGGCACGAGTTCGACGACGTCGGGTCCTAAGCCTAAAATCACGGTCCTCGCTAACGCGCGCGAGCAGTCGATGATCGCGTCGATCGTCGAATCGCTCGGCAGCGCTTCGGAAGACAAGCTAGAGTTCGCGGTCTACCCGTACGGAAACGTCGACGAGCAAACGGTCGAATCAATCGTCGGCAACCTCGTTCCCGACGCGATCATTATCGACGTCACGCGAGGCGGAGGAAACGCGAGCGGTTACGGCGGCGTAAACTATCTGCGGATCCAGCAGCGTCAGTCGCTCAACCAGCAACGGCAAGATCTGCGACAGAGACGCGCCGCGACCGGCCAGAACGTCGCTGAATTTCCGTTCTATCGCGTCGACCCCGTCTCTAAGACGGTCGCGCTCTTCGCGACGGAAGAACAGCACGAGCAGGTGCGCGACGCAATCGAAAAAATCGCCGCCGTCTCGGAAGACGAAGCCAAGACCGTCACGAAGGTTTGCAGACTCGGCGCGCCTGTCGGATACACGCTGATCTCGATGTTGCGCTCGTTGCGTCCTTCCTGCGAATACACGGCGACCTCGAATCTTGAAATCATCATTACAGGTCCGGAAGCGGAAGTCGCCAAGGCGGAGGAAATGATTCTCGCCGTCGAAAAGGGCGAGTATGAAAAAATGACGGACCAGATGCTGTTGCTGACGTTGCCTCCCGACACGAAATACGGGCGCGACCGAATCGTTCTCATCATCAACGCGAATTTCAGCGCTCTCGGCGTCTCGGCGTACCCCGGCGCGTCCGCAGATCAAGTGATTGTTTGGGCGCCGGAAACGGCTCAGGAACGCGTTAAAACGTTTTTCGACAAAATCATGGCGACCCCGGCGGAGCAGGTCTTCGAAACTTATCCCGTCCGACACACGGATCTCTCGCTCGCAGTCGCGTTCCTCTCGAAAGTCTGCCCCAACCTTGAAATCACCGCCGACCCCACGCGGCGCGCGCTCGTCGTCTTTGGAACGCCCGATATGCAAGCGTTCTGCGCCAAAGCGCTCGAAAGTTTCGACAAGCCGGAAATCGCCGGCGCCGAAAACGTCGTCGCCACCTACAACTGGAATGAAATGAGTTCGTTCTACGCGGTCTACGCCGAACTGCTCGGGCACTTCCCCGGCGCGGCGATCAGTCCCATACCCTACAGTCAGTTCGTCGTAACCACGACTAAAGCCAATCAAGATAAAATCGCAGACTACCTTAAGCGCCGCGCCGAATCTCGCGTCGACTATGCGTTCGTCATGAAGGCGTATTATCTGCAACGCGTCAATATGACGCGCGTCGTGCAGCTCGCGCAGTACGTCCTGCCAGCCGTCGCGATCTATCCAGGCAAGGGCTCGAACGAAATCTTTGTCGTCGCGATTAACGAAGACCACCTCAAGTTCCAACGCCTCCTTGCGACGATGGAGTCGGTTCCCGAAGAGAAAGAGGCGATGGGGCTCATGCCGAAGATCTATAAGCTTTCGGCGTACTCCGCCTCAGTGGCGATCGGGATCATTCAGCCGCAACTCCCCGGCGTGACGATGTATCCGATCACCCACAATCGCATCATCGTCTGGGGCGGCCAAGCGGATCAGGAATATGTGGAAAAGACGCTCGGCGTCTTCGCGGAAGCGTTCCCCGACGCCGTCCTGCGTAAATATCCGCTCGTCCATCTGCGTTTAACCGACGTTATCAGCTTCTTCCAAAATCTGTATATCGGTCAAGCGACGTTCTACGCTTCGTCGTCCGGCGACCTTATGTGCCAAGGCCCCGAGTCGATCCAAGAGGAAGTCGTGAAAACGCTCGCCGAACTTGACGTCGAAGAGACGGAAGAGACGCGATATACGCCGGTCGCCTACGATATTAGCGATATTCCCGCCGTCTCTCAGCCGTCGGCTGTCGCCAACATCGCGCGGGTCGAGCCGGAAGCGCTCATTCTGCCGTCGGCGACGCCGGGCTTCATCGTCGTCTACGCGCGTCCGGCGCACCAGAAGAAGATCGGCGGACTCATTGACGAAATGATCAAGGAGCGCAAGGCGGGCGCGCAGAAGCTCGTCGCGTACACCGTCAAACGCATGACCTACGCGCAGCTTTCGCAGTTGCTCCTGCCGCTATACCCGAACATTAAGCTCGGAATCGGCACGACCGCCGACCAGATTATTATCCTCGCGAAGCCCGACGAACACGAAGAGATCGCCAAACTCGTCAGTCAGCTCAACGGCGCCGACGCGGACGGCATGACCGCGCGCGTATATCGGCTCAAGAACTCGCAACTCGAGGTTGCGCGGCGAGCGATCATAACGATGTATCCCCAGGCGGTCGTCGTCATCGATCAACTGTCGCGTTCCGTTCTCGTTAAAGCGTACGAAGACGAGCACGAGAAAATCGCGCAGCTTGTCACGGAAATCGACGAAAAAGACCCCGAACGCAACACGTCCTTCAAGGTCTTCAACATCGCCGACTTGAACTTCTCGCGCCTCGTCGCGCAACTGCAAAACTTCTACAGAGGCGACTCCGCGTTCCAGGTGCAACTTGATTCCTCGTCGGAATGCCTGATCGTACGCGGCACCGCGATTCAGCATGAAACGGTCGGCAAGCTCATTGACGAAATTCGCGAAAGCGGCATGGCGGACCCCGAATCGTACATGCAGACGTACACGCTCAAGAACCCCGCCGCGCTTACGACGCTCTACAGCGTCTTCTACGAGCAGGGGCGGTATCTTAACATGTACCGCGACTACAATACGGGCAAACTCGTCGTGATCGGTCGTCCGGAACAGCATAAGATGGTTCAAGACGTGCTCGATATTCTGGCGCCGGAAGAAACCGAACTTGCGGTCTTCTCCCTCGTTTACGTCGATCCGGAATCGGCGCGACGCGTCTTCTCGATGCTCGAGACGGACGGTTCTTACGTCGACGCGCGCCTCGATTCGCAGTCGAATCAGCTCTATGTGCGCGCGACGCCTTCCAAGTTGGAAGAAATGCGTCGGCTCTTGATCAAGATGGGCGAAAAGGATCTTGAGAAGATGAAGCCGTTCGCCAGCGTTTCCGAAAGCGGCGAAGTCTCGTCGGACGGCAGAAAATTCTATATGCGTCCCAACGATCCGCGCAACGACGCGTCAAGCGAAAAGACGACGTCCACAATCGACGTCGGAAATCTCGTTCCTCTCGAAGAGGCGATTGCCGACCAAAAGGAGAACGCCCCTAAACTCGACGTCCAAGGGGGCGACGGAACGATTCGCACCGTAACGATCAGCGGCGCCAACGCCGACGACGTTCTCAGCGAGGCGATCAAGAACTGGAATCGCGACAACACGATTCACGTCCTTGAGGGCGACTCCGGCGTCGTTCAGACGAAAGAAAATCCGGAACCCGAGCCAATTACGGATCCCGCGCCGGAGCCGACGTCCGAACCTGCGCCCGCCGCCGAACCCGCGCCGGAACC
>CAMZHY010000288.1 GCA_947307005.1 uncultured Planctomycetaceae bacterium | reverse complement strand
CCGTCTGACCATCTGTAGGCGGCTGGACCCAGGTTCGCGCCGCCGCGCGGTCGCGCGCGCATGAATACCCGCTCCCGTTGATCGCTAGCGTCCGTGATAATGCAAGCGCCCCAACGGGGAGCGGAAACGCGCGCATGAACGGCAGCTCATAACAAACGCGCCTTCGACGCCTCCTGTTGGTCGGCTTGCGAACTCGCGACTCGTTTGGATTAACTCAAGCGAACAACGCGAGCGGGAATACCGACGTGAGCGAAAACGCAGGCGTCTCATGGCGCGCGATAGCGCTTGAACGCGAACTGGCGAAAACTCTAGGTCGCCGCTCGTTGCGGCGACGCCTGAAACGTTAAAACTCACGGCGCTGCGTTAAACGCGGCTCTCTGAGTTGTCTATGCGATTAAAGTAAGCGCCCGCCTTCCGCGCCGACGCGCGGCGCCGCGCTTGCTTTGATCTAGGGAGACGCCATTGTCAAACGAAACTCAATTGCAAAACGATTCGGAACCGCTCGGAAAACAAACGTTGAACCGTGAGATCAAGTCGGACGTCTTTACCGATTTGTTTAGCGCTCCGAAAAATATGTTTAAGCTTTATCAGGAGTTTCACCCTGAAGATAAGACTGCGACGGTCGACGACGTCAAGCTAGTGACGCTGACGAACGTTCTCGCCGACAACATGTATAACGATCTAGGATTCCGCGTCGGAGATCGATTGATTATATTGGTTGAGCATCAGTCGACGTGGACCGAGAATATCGTCGTTCGAATATTCTTGTACGTCGCGCAGTCCATTAAAGATTTCATCGACGAGCAAAAGCTCAACCTTTATAGCGGCAAGAAGGTTAAGCTGCCCAAACCGGAGGCTTACGTCGTCTATACGGGCGACAAACCGTCGTGTCCCGAGGTCTTGAGTCTGAACGACCTCTTTTGGGACGGCGACAAAAATTATACTGTCGACGTTCGCGTGAAAGTGATCCGCGACGGCAAGAAGGGCGACATTCTCGATCAGTATATCGTTTTTACCCGAGTCCTTGCGGAGCAGATCAAGATTCACGGGAAAACGGTCAAAGCAATAAAAGAGACCATCAGAATTTGTAAAGAACGGAATATTTTGAAGGAATATTTGGAATCGCGAGAATCGGAGGTTGTGACAATTATGAACGCGCTGTATGACCAAAAAGAGATTCTGGAACGTTACGTCAACGAAGAACGCCAAGAGGCTCGGGAAGAAGGAAGAGCCGAAGCGAGAGCGGAGTTCAGCAAACGCGAGGCGGAGTTGAAGGAAGAGGTTAAGAAAGTCGCCGAGCGAACAGGTCGCGAAAAAGCGATTGAATTTGCTAAGGACCTTCTTACGGACTTGAACCTTTCTCTCGACGCGGTCGCTAAGTATTCGAGATTGCCTCTTCCCGACGTCGAAGAACTAGCCAAAAGCATGGGCAAATAGCGCCGCGCCGGCGTCGCATCCGGGATCGCGCCGCCGCGCGCGTGAAATCATCGCGCCCCTCTGGGGCGCTTGCCGTTCGCATAGCGCTCGGTTTTATGAACGTAAGCGTTCGCCATCGGCGCGTAATTTTACAATCATTGATTTACAATTAACGAGCTTTTAAGGACAAACTCATGAGTCAGGATTTTTCAAACGAAACTTATACCGCCGGGGCGCCCGTTCAGAACGCAGGACGACCGACCGTAACCTACGTCCAGCCCGCGACGACCGCCCCCTACCCCTTTTGGAAAATCCTCTTAAAGGACCTCCTCGTCACCGTCGTCGGCGTCTCGCTCTTCGGCTTCTTCCTCGCGCTCATCCCGATCATGATCGTCGGCGCCGCCATCGGCGGATGCTCCGCTGTCGGCTCCGCGTTTGGCTCTCGCTCTCTCGATACGCCCGAAATCGAGGAGAAATTCATCGCCGGAGACGAAAGCGCGACCGATAAAGTCGTCGTGCTCCCAATCGAAGGCGAAATCGAATCCGACACGCCCGACGGCGACTCCTTCTGGACCAAGGCGCTCAAAGACGTCGAAGAAGACGACAACGTCAAAGCGCTCGTGCTCCGTATCAACTCGCCCGGCGGCACCGTTTCCGGCAGCGCTTACTACTATCGAATGATTAAACAGCTCAAGGAAAAGAAAGAAATTCCAGTCGTCGTCAGCATGGGCGATCTGACGGCAAGCGGCGGATATTACATCTCAATGGCGGCGGACGAACTCGTCGCCGAACCTGAAACGTGGACCGGCTCCATCGGCGTTATCTGCTCGCTCGTCAACGCGGCGGAACTCTGCAAGAAAGTCGGAGTCCGTTCCAACGCGATTACAAGCGGCGCCATGAAAGGCATGGGAAGCGCCATGAAAGAGCCGACGGAAGAAGAAAACGCCGTCTGGCAGGCGCTCGTCGACGAATCCTACGAAAAATTCCTCGCCGTCGTTCGCGAAGGTCGACCATGGTACCGCGCCGAAGACGTCGCCGACGAATCGGAACGCGAAAAAGTCGCCAAAGAACGCGACGAAGAACTCCGCAAAATCGCCGACGGTCGCGTCTATTCCGCCGATCAAGCGCTGGAACGGCGTCTGATCGATAAGATCGGATACCAGGACGAAGCGATCGACGTCGCGCTCCAACGCGCCGGACTCGAGAAAGACGCCGTCTCCGTCGTCGTCTACAAAGAACCGGAAGGGCTCCTCGACGCCCTTGGACTTAGCGTCAACGCCAAGAAAGAACCTCTTGAAAAACTCGAAAAGGCCGCGAACGCTATCGCCGCCCCGAAAGCGTATTATATCTGCCCCAATACGCTTCCTTTCTGATCAAAACGCTAAATAGGGCGGCGTCTTTCACGACGCCGCCCCCTGAGTATAATGACGTGCCCGCAGCCGAACAGGAGGTTGCGTCTCGAGGTTTGCTCTAGCGCCGAGGACGTTTATATCAGATAATTGACATTTTATTGACGTCTTAATAACAATTTTTCAACGTCTCCGATTTTTTGTTAAAATAAAACGATTATAACGACTTCACAGACTGGCAAACGAGAAAAACCCAAAAACCCGAATTTGACAACCTCCTCTTCGCCGATAGAATGGGTGGAGTTGTAACGTTTATACGAAAAGCGTCAATTATTATTAATATTACGCCTATTATTTAATCGTTACAAATCGTAAAATAATTACAACCAGAAGATTCGTCTTCGGTTAACGTAGTTCAGAAATTCCAACCGTTCCGCACTCTGACGTCTGGGACTTGTCGTCGTGATGAACCAACAAGAAAGCGCTCGGATGACCGCGAAGCTCAATGAAGCTTTACGCGCAAAAATCGGCGAAGGGCGTTTCTATACGTGGTTCGCGACGACGGGAGCGCTTCTTGAGGCGCGCGACGACGCGGTCGTCGTTAAGGTCGAAGAAGTCTACGTTCATTTTCTAAGGAACAGCTACCTGACCACCCTCGCCGAAGTCGCCAAGGAAGTTCTCGGCGCCCCGTTGCCGATTGTTTTCGAAACGACTCAAAACGAAACTTTCGCCCCGGCGCCCGTTTCCAACTCCGCGCACCCTGCGGTTCAACAGCCGACGCTTCTTCCCTTCCCCCCTCGAAAAGACGCGCGGTCAAACGTCTTTGACGGTTCCCCTCTGATTCCTGAACAACCGACGGAGCCGCCGAAGCGCAAACGCGGACGACCGCGTAAAAATCCCGCGCCGAGCGCCGACGGCGTTCGAACGGTTCAAACCGCTCCTCGGACGATCCTCCCGTTCGCGGCGTCCGGTCAAGATTTCGTCGCGCCCGGCGCTCCGGCCTCGCCCGTCCCGGTCTATCCCGCGATCAGTCGCCCGGCGCCCGCGTATCCCGTCAATCTCGCGACGCCGACGCCCGCGACGTTTCTGCCTGACGCCCTTGGATCGGCGAATTACGCGCTCGGGCCCGCCCCTCAACCTTCGCCGAACGTCGCGCCGCCAAAGCGCAAACGCGGACGACCGCGCAAGAATCCCGCGCCGACTCCGACCGTTCCCGCGGCGCCCCCCGTCGTCTCGTTCCCCTTCGCCGACGCGTACAATCGCTCGCTCATGGAAGCGCAGTCCGCAGCCGTTCCGCCGACAAGTTCCGCGGTCGCGCAGCCCGCGCCGACGGTCGATTTTTCCGACGACGAGCGCGCCGTCGTTTCGCTTGGTTCCTTCGCCGACGCCCCGAATTTCGTCGAGCCGCCCCAAGAAACGCCTCAAGAGACGCCCCGCCGACGCGGACGTCCGAAGGGTTCCGTCAACCGCGTTAAACCCGTCGCGGAAGACGCTCAAGAGGACGGCGTTCGGCGCGACTCGCAGGGATACAACGTCTCCTTGATTCCGCAGTCAAGACCGCAAATCAAAGCGGAAGACGGGCGACAGCGTCAGTTCGCGTCCCTCAAAACGTTCGCAGTCGGTCCTTCCAACAGCACGGCGCACAAAATGCTCGATCTGGTCGCGACGGCGCCGGGAATGATGTCGCCTCTGTATCTCTACGGACCGACGAGCGTCGGCAAAACGCGGTTGCTCGAAGGCGTCTGCGACGCGTTTCTCCATCTTCCCGCGGCGAAAACGAGACCGCCCCTCTTTATGACGGCGGATCAGTTCACGACGCAGTTCACAAGCTACGTCGCCGGCGGGGTTCGACCTTCGGAAAAATTCCGCGATCGATTCAGAAATATTTCGCTCTTCGCGCTCGACGATCTTCAGTTTCTCGAAGGAAAAAAAGCGACGCAGATCGAGCTAGTCAAGACGCTCGACTCGTTGCGTTCGCTCAACGTCCAAGTCGTCCTTACGGGCGTCCGTCCGCTCGTCGACATGCCCTTCCTACGCGAAGAGTTGACGACGCGTATCCAAAGCGGTCTTGTCGCCGAAATATTCCCCCCGGAACGCGAGACGCTCGCGGCGATTCTGCGTCAGGTCGCGGCGGATCGCCACATTGTCGTGCCGGACGACGTGTGTCGCTACGTCGTGTCGCGATTCGCGACGCACGCGCGCGAAGTCATCGGCGCCGTCAACCGTCTCTACGCGATGCACCTCGCGACCGGCGAGCCGGTTACGCTCGACTTTGCCCGCGAGGCGCTCGCGGGACTCGCGCCCGTCGCCCCCCGCAACGTCCGCCTAGAAGACGTCGAACGCGTCGTTCAAGAAACGTTTGCGCTCGAGCCGAACGCGCTCAAGTCGTCGTCCCGCGCCAGAAAGAACGCCGATCCT
>CAMZHY010000287.1 GCA_947307005.1 uncultured Planctomycetaceae bacterium | reverse complement strand
TAACAAAAAACACCTACTCCATTCATCATTTTTACGGTTCTTGGATTAGCGAAAAAGATAGAAAAGACGTCCAACTACGCAAAAGAATCTGCCAAATTTTTGGAGGAAAACTTGGCGTTATCATTCACGGATACTATTCCGCAATTAAATCAGAAAGGTTGAAATTTTTTACCTCTCGATTTCATAAAATAGTTTCTCATGATAGAAAAACCAACGATTAGCGTTATTGTTCCCGTGCGCAACACGGAAGATTTTCTTCGCCCCTGCGTCGAAAGTATTTTAACGCAATCCTACGACAGTCTTGAGCTTATTCTCATCGACGACTGTTCGTCCGACCGTAGCGGAACGATTTGCGACGAATTTGCGTCGAAAGACAGTCGGGTTAAAGTCGTCCATAAAGAAAAAGCCGGCGGCGCTTCCGAGGCGAGAAATACGGGTCTGGACCTCGCTTCTGGCGATTATCTTGCGTTTGTCGACAGCGACGACTACGTCTGCGAAAAGATGTTTGAGGTTTTGCTCCAAAACGCCGTTAAAAATAACGCGGATATCGCTATTTGCGATTATAACGACGTCAATCGGGACGGCGAAGTCGTCAAAAGGAACAATCATAAGCCTATTGCCCCCGGCATTGTCACGACTCGCGACGCCCTGAAGGAACTTATTACAAACTTTTCATTCGTCGTACTGTGGAATAAGATTTACAAACGACGTCTTTTTGACTCTTTTCGACTTCCGAAAAACGTCCGTATTGGCGAAGACGCTTACGTCATGCCTGAAATCTTTTTTCGTTCTCAAAAAATTGTCGCCGTCTCCGAACCGCTATACTATTATAGAAATACGCCAAACAGCCTCACTCAAAGCAAGTTTACTATCGACAATATTTGCGACGTCGACGGACGGATTCGGATGTTTCATTTCTTGGAGAAACACGGTTTCAAAGATTTGCTAGACGAAACGGCTTCGAATATTCTATCGCGATACGTTAGATTTCACTCCCACTTTTCGCCATCAACGGCGAATGAAAAAGAAATCTGTCTAAAAAATAAACGGGAAGTCGGAAAAATTATCTGGAAGTATCGGAAAAGTATAAAATTCAAAGAGCTTTTATACTTTGAGGCGCCGGCGTTTTTCACTTTTCTACAAAAGATAAAAAACTCGCTTCGTCCGCTTTCTAAAACGACGTGACGGGCGACTTCCTCGCGGACGTTGTTCTCCAATTCCAACGTATCCAATCTATGCGCTTCTTCGCTAGTTCCGATGCGAAACAGGGAGAGACGTTCCCCGCCCGACGTCTTTCATATCGCGCCGCGTTTTCGATCGCGCGTTTTTGGTCTTTCCGCTAACGGAAGGCAAACGGACGCGAATTTTCTCCATAGCCGAGGATATGCGCGTTGTACGTCACAATGACGACGTCGGGACGTCGTTCTCTGATATAACTCTGGATGCTTCCGTCAAAAAAACGGAGATCAATAGAATCGACAAAACGAGTTCCTAACGCGAGAAATGGAAAGACGCAATTCCCAAAAGAATCGTGAATTATCAAAACGCTATTATTATTATCAACAAGCTTATTCTCTATTCTCTCCAATGGTTGATTGTCATAAGCGTATGTTGAATAAGGGCTTTTATCCTCCCTGTAAAAATTGCGTTCGCCGACGCAGTCCATATCGTACATGATCGAAAAATCACCGTCCGTATTAATGCCTTCGGTCAAAACCTCATAATGAAACGCCGTTTGATAATTCGGATAGAGCAACGAGAAATCCTCGGGTTCCGCGTTCAGCGTCGTCATTTTTTTGCCTTGAACGCCAAGGAAAAACTTCGGATAGACCGTCGACGTGAAGAGCGCGGGATCAAGACGTGAAAGATCGATGTTAAAGCCGTGATTCCGATTCAAGATCGCGGCTATCGTTCCCGCCGCCCACAATCCGGTTTCGGGGCGCCAATGATGGTCTGTTCGGAAAAACAATTGATGATGCTCGCGTCCTTCCCGATGAAGAATTTCTCTCAGATCGTAATTCTCGACTCCCGACGCGCTTAAAAGGGATAAGAATTCGTCCGCGTTTTGATTGCTGAAGTCAATCACGCCTGAAAGGTCGGAATCGGCATGCCGACATACTTTATCGGGAGCGGCGACAAAAAGCAACGTTGTCCCGCATTCCTTACAGAATTCGGAAAAGGCTTTCATAGAAGCCGCCTCGCTTCTGACGTCAATCTTTGGGGCGACCCACGTAAGAAACCCGTCGACGGTTCTTACGGTTCCGTTATACTCGGAAGAAGCGACGTAATTCCAACCAATGATTCTTTCATAAAACCTTGCGGACCCCGCTAGCGCGTAATGACCTACAAGGTGATCCGAAGTATAGGAGTCGATGCTGCTCTCAACGTCCTTAATCGTTCCAATGATCCGCTTAACCCGGCTTTCCTTTGCTTTTCTTTCAGCGCTGTTCCCATCTTCGCCGGTAAAGGGATAAAGAGACGCCCAGTCGACTTTTTGTCGCGCAGGATTACCGGAATCCGGAGTCTCCGTCTGAACGTCAAAGAGAATAATCTTTGTAAATTGATTGTTTATCCCGAAATACCTTTGCAGGACAAATAAGGTAAAAACGCGCGTGACAACCGCTATAAAAAACAACGTCAAAAATGCGACGCATACGAGTTTGAAAGCTCTTTTTGTTCGTTTCATTCCGCGCGCTCAAACTCAAAAATTGAAATAAATAAAAGGGTTGTATGTAGAACTAACGACTTCTAACGTCGACAGGATTAAAACGGCTAAAAGCCAAGCGTATTCGGGCCATTCGACGTTTCTGGCGCGCAACCATTGGAAAAGCTTCGCTAGCAAGGGCGTCGCGCCGACAATCGCCATAAGAAAAACGACCCACGTCCGTTTAACGACGCTGACAAAGTCGTTCCCCCAAAAACCAATCGCGCCGACGCCGAACATCGATTCCGCGTATCGCCAACCGGAAATCACGTCGGAGGCGCGAAAAAACACCAGCCCTAACACGACGACGAGAAAAGTCCACAGACGCGTCGCAACGTTGCATTTCCCCGCGATTCCAGTCGTTTTTTCAAATAAAAGCGCGAAGAAATGAATCAATCCCCAGAGAACAAACGTCCAGTTGGCGCCATGCCAAAACCCTGTTAGGAGCCACACGACCAACATATTGAATATCCATCGCGCTTTTCTAACGCGACTCCCGCCAAGAGGAATGTAAACGTAGTCCCGAAACCATGACGTCAGGGAAATATGCCAACGTTTCCAAAAATCTGTAACACTCGCGGCAATATAGGGATAGTTAAAATTCTCCGGAAAATGAAACCCAAACATGCGTCCAAGTCCGATCGCCATATCGGAATAACCGGAAAAGTCAAAGTATATTTGCAACGTATACGCCGTCGCGCCCAACCATGCAAACATGGCGGAATTCCCTTGAAACTCGTTGGCGGCAAAGGCGTTGTCCGCGATCTGCGCCATGAAGTTGGCTATCAACACTTTTTTGCCAAGTCCATAAACGAATCGGCGCATTCCATCCCCGTCAAGCATATCGAGAAAGGCGTCGCGTCGATCCGCCAATTCGTCCACAATCGCTTGATACCGAACAATGGGACCTGCTATCAGTTGAGGAAAAAGCGAAATATACAGCGCGATTCGGAAAGGATTCTTTTGGACCGCCGCCCTATTGTAATAGACGTCAAAAACATAAGACATAAGTTGGAACGTAAAAAAGGAAATCCCCACTGGGAGCGCAATTTCGACGATTAACCGATCGTTTCCAGTTAGAAACGCAAGGTTTTTGGAAAAAAACGAAAGATACTTAAACGCTCCCAATAACAACGCGTCAAAAACGATCCCGAAAATAAGCCAAGCTTTTCGAAATCGAAGGGAGCGGTCCATCGCGAGAGCGACGATCCAATTCACGGCGATCGCCCCCAACATCGCCCACACGAAGAGCGGTTCGCCCCATGCGTAAAAACCGACGCTAAAGAGCAAAAGAACGCCGTTCTTCCATTTGCGACTTTTAAAAAGGGGCAAATAGTACGATATCAAAAGCAAAGGCAAGAACAGAAACAAAAAAACCGTCGATGAAAAAACCATTGTTCAATCGTCTATTACGCCAAGGATTATTATTTCGCGATGAAAGTAAAACAGACTGAAATCGACGTCGGTTAGACGGTTAATGCTTCGGCGCAGGGAAGCGTCCACAATAGTTTGCGCAAGAGGAAACATCGATCTTACCGTTCATTTTTCCATCATTGACATTCGACAGAACGAATAACCGTCCTCGTCAGGTTTCAAGACGCCCCTTATCCGAACTGAAGTCGTATCGTCGTTCTTGGACGGCGGCGTTGCCGTCGCAGGATAAAATCGCCGCGAGAGTTGGTTGACGCCGATCTTTTTCGCTAAGAAGCAACGGTTCGCCGTTGACGAGGTAACCGTCGGCGGAGGAAGAGCCGCTATATTCGCCAATAACTCCGGGCCATTGGACGCCAATCTCCGGATCGTTCCAGGCAAGGCCGACCTCGTCGTCTGGCCGGTAAAAATCGGAGACTTTATAACAAAACTCTGCTCGGTCGCTTAGAACCAAAAAACCGTGCGCAAATCCCTCGGGAATGTAAAGCTGTTTGCGATTCTCCGCTGAAAGCTCGACGCCGAACCATCGTTTATAGGTGGACGATCCTGAACGCAAATCCACAGCGACGTCAAATACCGAGCCGCTGACGACTCGAACCAACTTAACTTGCGGATATTCTTTCTGAAAGTGCAATCCCCTTAAAACGCCTCTAACGCTCAAAGACTGATTGTCTTGAACGAAGATCGCTTTTAGCCCCATTTCGTGAAAATCATTCTGATTATAGGTCTCGACAAAGTATCCGCGCGCGTCGCTATGCGTCGTCGGTTCGACGACATAAAGACCTTCTAACGGCGTAGACGTAACGTTGATTTGTCCCATAAAGTCCTCAAAAATCCTTGTCGCGCGTCCCGCTGTTAGAGTCGCGCCTTTATCGTCACGCTTCTTCCAACGCGAGACTCAACAGGTATTGACCATAATCGGTCGTTCTCAACCCCTCGCCAATTCTCGCCAACTGTTCCGTCGTAATAAAGCCCTGCCGCCACGCAATTTCCTCGAGGCAGGAGATGTAGAAGCCCTGACGACTCTTAATCGTTTCAACAAACTGCGACGCGATC
>CAMZHY010000286.1 GCA_947307005.1 uncultured Planctomycetaceae bacterium | reverse complement strand
GAAAAAGGTAAATCCGTCGGTCTAAGGAAAGGTCGAAAAGAGGGAATTGCGATAGGCGAAGCGAGAGTGCGCGCGGAAGAACGGGCGAAGATGTTTAAAATGCTCGGCGGGTTTGTCGCAGACGGTCTCGTTTCAATCGCGGAAGCGGCGAAGCGCGCAGGCGTTTCAGTCGATGAATTCCGACGGTTGATGGAGTGTTGACGATTCGCTCTTCGCGTCGCGGGCGCCAACGCGCGGGCGTTAGACCCCGGTATTCGCCTCAACGCGCGAGATAACGCTCAAGCGCGAACTGGCGAAAACTCTAGGTCCGCGCTCGTTGGCGCGGACGCCTGATTCGAATATCCTGCGCGCCAACGCTTTGCCCCATTGACGCCGCTTGTTAGCGAAGATATACTCAAGGAACGCGGGGAGGCGTTCCTATGTCTATGGAGAAGTCGGGCGTCAATCGCGCGCCCGGTAGCCGTTTCCTTACGTTTTTCTTCGAAGAGGAGTCCATGCGGGAATCAATCCTAAGCGGGCGAGCGACCGTCGACGATTCCATCGTCGCCTCCGTTCGGAATGCAGAGAGGAGTTGACGCGTTTTTTTAGAACTTTTTTTATTATTTTACGCTCTTTTTTGAAAAATCTGACGTCGTTAAAACACTTTAACGATAGCGCGAGAGGAAAGGAAGACGCGTCGCGTTTGGTCTGCGGAGACTGCCCGAATCATTTTGCCGCCGTTCTTCTCGGAGTATTTTGGAGACGGACGGCGCGACCGTTGGAGTCTCGGAGGAAGGGTAACGTTTTGATTCATTTGACTGACGAATACGTTCATTCGGTTTCGCCCGACGAGAGAACGTTTGAAAAAGCTCAAGACCTCGCGAAGAAGTCGCCGCGATGCGAGGGCGCCTCTTATCGCGCGCTGTGGGGCGAGTTTCAAGGGAGCGCGGCGACCCCTTATTTTACGATGGTCGATATTCGCGATTCGCTCGCGTATCGCTGCTCGTGTCCGAGTCGGAAACTTCCGTGCAAACACGTCCTCGCGCTGATGCTGCGTCGCGCCGCCGAACCCTATTACACAGACGACGAGCCGCAATCCGTCGTCGAGTGGCTCGCGGCGCGCGACGAACGTTTGGAAAAGAAAAAGACAAGCGCCGCCGCGACTCCCGCTCCGGAGAACGACGCCGCGGAAAGCGCCGCCCCTAAGCCGCGCGCGTCGTCGAAACGCGAAGCGCGCGTCGACGCCGGGGTCGAACTGATTCAGACGCAGCTGGAAGATATGATGCGCCTCGGTCTCGGCTCGTCCGAAGTCAACTCTCCCGGGTTTTGGGACAGACTGTCGCGCCGTATGGTCGACGCGCAGACGCCGGGGCTTTTGCGCTTTATCAGCGGCGGTCGTTGGCTTTTGAACCGGGGCGAGGCCGGTCGCGAACAACTTTTGAACCAGTTGGGAAAGCTCGCGCTCCTCCTGGAGGCGTATCGACGAATCGACGACGCGCCCGAAGATTTCGCCTCTGAAATCCGACAGGCGCTCGGCTATACGGTTCCCCAGGCGGACGTCCTCGCCTCGGGCGAGCGCGTCGAGGGCGTATGGCTCGCGCTGGGGCGGAAGGTCGTCGAGGCGCAGGTGGGAAAGCTGTTCGTCGCCTGCGATTGGTTCTTGAACCTTGAGACGGGGCGATTTGCGCATTTTTTGCAATTTTTCCACGCCGCTTCCGCCGATGAGGCGAGATTCCCCGAGAGGTTTTCCGCCTCGTCCCTCTACAAGGGGGCGATGCGATATTGGCCCGGGACGCTCAGACTCCGCGCGCTTTTTGAGTCGCGACCGGAGTCGATCGAAACGACGACGGTCTTCCGTCTTAAAACGTCCCTTGACAAATTCTTCCGCAGGATTCCGGACTATCAGGCGCGCGCGCCGTGGATTCAAACGATTCCGGCGTTTTTGGACGACGTCGTCGTCCGCCCCTATCTGCGATTCGACGGCTCGACGCGCAAACGCGAATGGCGCGTCGTGAGTTCTTCCGGACTCTCCGCGCCCGCGCGCTCGCTCGACGGATGGGACTCGACGCTCGTCGAGTATTACTGCGCGACTTGGAGAACGCCGCAGTCGCTCTTTGCCGAATGGAACGGTCGCGAGTTTGTCGTCTTTTCCTTGTGGAACGGACAAAAAATCTTTAATGCGCGCGAAGCGTATCCGCCGAGCGTCTCCAGCTTAGGATTATGTTAATGATGAATTCGTCGTTAATCAAGCTCGCCCTTTTAGGAACCGACGCGCAGCCGCCCGAATTGAATCATCCCCGACTCGCGCCCTTTGCCGACGTCTTTGCGAATTCGGAAAACTCCGTCGCGAAGAACGCGGCGCTCGCGATTGGAATCGAAACTCTTATCGATCAAGCGTCGCCGCTTAGGGACTTCGCGAACGGCGAAAGTCCGTTCCCGACGAACGACTCCGACGACTGGAAATACGCGCCCCTTGACGTCGCCGACGCCGTTCTGACCGTTTTAGACGCGTCTCTCGAATTGACCGAATGGATCAGCGCGCCGCGCTTCGATTGGACCGTTAATGCCGCCCTCCCGATTTTTCAGACTTTCGCGCGATACGGTCTGAAATTCCCGCCTGAACGCGCGACGGCTTTCGTCAACCTCTTCAAATCGGATCGTCGACGGATTTTCGATTCCGCGCTCATCGTCGCCGTCGCGCCGCCGAACGTCCGCGAACTCGTCAAGAGTGAAACGTCGCTAACCGTCGCGTTGCGGGATATCCCTATGTTTCTCGAACCGAGCGACGTTCCGCGAGGCGTGACTCTCGATGAAATTGAAAGGTATTTCCTCGACCCAAAGACGGATATTCCCTCGAAGGTTCCGGCGTTTAAAGCGATGCGCGCGCTCGCGCCCGATCGAGCGAGAAAAGCGTTTCAAACGCTTGCGGACGCCTCCTTGCAGTCTGCTTGGACTAGGCTCGCGCCCGAGTTGATTCCTTGCATGGAGATTCGCCTCGGCGAGAACGACGCGCCTTTCCTCAAAGCGTCTCTCAATCGAGGCGGGTCTTCCGCCGCCTGCGTTGCGACGGGGGGACTGTTGGCGAGATTACGCGACGCGGAGTATCTCGATTCGATCGTTCAGTACGCCGATTCTCATATGTCGCGGAACGGAAAGTTTTCAACACCCAACGCGCGCGCCAGAAAAGTTCTTCAAGGACTCGGGTTGTATCTCCGCGACGTATGCCACCGTTGCGTTATCGAGGAAACTCTTACCAAGGAGCTTTTTACAAGAATCCCTCTGGAACATTGGGAAGAGTTTTTCCAAGCGTCTCCCGAAAAAATCCTCGCCAAAATGTCGGAACAGGAGAATTCCCCCTATGTTTTCGTAGGACTTCGCGAGTCTTTCCTGTTGTACGGCGGTCCGCTACGCTGGGAGGAACCGCTTGACCGACTCCGAATTGTCGAGCTAATCGACAAGCGCTTCGGCGAAGACGATGAAGATACGAGAGAATCGTTATTGAGTTCGGAAGAAAGGGCGAAAAGAGAAGCGAAAAGAGAAGCGAGAAAAAAAGAGGCGCAGTGGTTCGACTCGTCGCTTTGTCGCGTCGATTTCAGGGATACGGACGCGATTCGCGCCGCCGTCGATCGCCTTCGCGCAAAGGACGTCGCGTTTCCGGCGGAAGGACTGCTCGCCGCGACGCGGCTCGCGCTCTACGAGCCGTATCCCTGGCGCGACGAGTTTGCCGATTTCTTCGACGCCGCGCTATCGGCCGCGCTGAAGGTCTTCGAGGAGGACGACGTCCTTCCGGACTGCGCGCCGATTTCCTCGGGAGCTTACCGTTTTACCCTTCCGGACGTCGGCGTTTCGGTTCGCGAACGCAAGTCGATTCTCGAAAAGTTGACGCAAGAAGACGGAGGCTGCGTCGCGCCGATAAAAATCGAAGCCAAGGGCGGGAACTCGTCGTTGGAATTTGCGCGCGCGCTTTGGTCGAACACCCTGCCGATTCTGCATTTGGCGCCGCGCCGACTTCGCCAAAAATATTCCGATTTAGGAAAGAGGTTCCGCCTTCGCTGCGTCGATTGCTCTAAGTCGTCGTCGCCGCGTATCGGCTTTTGCGACGAGCTTAGGGGAAAACTTCTTATTTTCAGGTTCGAACGTTTATACGGGTCAACCGATTTTTCAAAGGCGGTTGAGGCGATGGAAAATTATTTTCTTTCCTTGCCGCGATTAGAATAGCTTTTTTGACAGGAATTGTCGTCGTCGCGCTCCCTTGCTTTGCGCGCGACGTTACTCTTTGGATGATCACGAGGGGAATCCAGATGACTCAATCTTCAAATGTTCAAGCGGACCGCGCCAACGCGCTGAAGTCCGTCATTCGTCTCCATGCGGAACAGGAATTTGCGGAGGAACTCGCCGCCGTTCGCGAAAACGACGGCTTTCCAAAGCCGGCGAATTGGCTGACCTCCCCTAGAATGACGAAGCTCTACATCCTTGGCGGTCTCGCTCCGAACGGCAAAGAGATCACTCCGAAATACATCGGCGATCCCGCTCTTATCGAACGCGCGATCGCCACGCTGGCGACGGATCGCGCGCTGCTCCTCTACGGACTTCCCGGCACGGCGAAATCGTGGGTTAGCGAGCACCTTGCGGCGGCGATCAGCGGGGATTCCACGATTCTCGTTCAGGGCACCGCCGGAACCGACGAGTCCGCGCTGCGTTACGGGTGGAACTACGCGCAGCTCATCGCGAACGGACCGTCTCCCGAGGCGCTCGTCGAAAGCCCGATGATGCGCGGGATGAGACTCGGCAAACTCGCGCGCGTCGAAGAACTGACCCGCGTCGGAAGCGACGTGCAGGACGCGCTTATCACGATCCTTTCCGAGAAGACGTTGCCGATTCCTCAGCTCAATGATGAAATTCAAGCGAAGAACGGCTTTAACGTCATTGCGACCGCGAACAACCGCGACCGAGGGGTCAACGAACTCTCGAGCGCTCTCTCGCGACGCTTCAACACGGTGATCCTTCCGCCGCCGGCGACGCTCGAAGACGAAGTCGGAATCGTTCGACTTCGCGTCGAACAGATGGGGCGCGCGCTGCAGTATCCCGTCGACAAGCCCGCCGACAAGGAACTGATCCGCGTCATGACGATCTTCCGCGAGCTCCGCTCCGGCGCGACGCTTGACGGCAAGACGAAAATCAAGTCCCCGAGCGGACCCCTTTCGACCGCGGAAGCGATTTCCGTCGTGAACCACGGGTTGG
>CAMZHY010000285.1 GCA_947307005.1 uncultured Planctomycetaceae bacterium | reverse complement strand
AAAATAAAAAAAACGCTTCCCATAGACTGGTCTCGTCCATGAAAAAAGCGATTATTTCAGCGATAATCGCCCGTTGAACGATCGCGGGTTTAACGAAATTCTCTTGAAAAATACGCGCGTTAGATTAAATCTAAAAAACGCGTCTTGCGGAGCGCGTCAGAAAGCTCCTCAAGACGCGTAAATACGAAGATGAGAACGAGTCGTCAATCGTTCTTTTGGCGCCCGCCGCCGACGGGCTGCAATTGAACGAGCGCGTTGAGACGGAGCTGCAATTCGTCGAGTCGGGCGCGATCCATCGCGGGGACGTTTGCAAGCGGGTTTTCTATTTGAAGCTTTTCGTATTTGAAGAAACCCATCGTGTGAAAACCGAGGAGTTCGTATCGTTCAAACTTGAACTCTTTAACGAGCGCCGCGTACCGTTCCATGTCGGCTTCCGTGTCGTTAATCCCCGGAACGACGACGGTGCGAAGCCACAGCCGGACGCCAATTTTGGAGCAGTATCGACCGATTTCGACGAAGCGATTGAAATCGCCGCCCGTATAGCGTCGATATCGTTCCGGATCGGGAAACTTAATGTCGAGAATAACCATGTCGGCGCCGTCAAGCGCCTTTTGGACCGATTCGGTCAGCGGGACGCTCCCCGAGGTGTCGAGGCAGTATCCGATCCCGTCCGCGCGGAGTTTCGCCGCCGTTTCGTTGATGAAATCCGCGTGAAGGAGCGGCTCGCCTCCGGAGAAGGTCACGCCGCCGCCGTTTTTAAAGTACGGCTTGAACCGTCGCGCCTTCTGGTACGCCTGGTCCGCCGTAACGTCTCTGCCCGACGGAAACCAAGCGTCCGGGTTGTGGCAATACGGACAGCGGAGCGGACACCCGGTGAGAAAGATCGCGTAGCGCAACCCTTCGCCGTCGAGCGCCGCCATCGATTCAAAAGAATGAACGTCCGCCATTCGCGTTTCCTCCGCCGCCGACAGGTCGCGTTCTCACATCTTTTCGTGGAACGTGCGCGCGA
The DNA here is from genome assembly GCA_947307005.1 of uncultured Planctomycetaceae bacterium. GTDB lineage: Bacteria > Planctomycetota > Planctomycetia > Pirellulales > Thermoguttaceae > RUG369. Next base: position 4,222 of record CAMZHY010000285.1, on the reverse strand, counting down.
TCACTTCTTCCTGCTTGTCGCGGGTCAGCTTGTTGAAGTTGACCGCGTAGCCGGAGACGCGAATCGTCAGCGACGGATAGAGCGTCGGATCGTTCATCGCGGCGACGAGCTTCTCGCGATTGAGGACGTTGACGTTCAGATGGTGCGCGTCCTGCTGGAAATATCCGTCGAGCATCGTCACGAGGTGATCGACGCGATCTTTCTGATCGCGACCGAGCGCGTCCGGCGTGATGGAGAACGTGTTCGAGATTCCGTCCTGACAGCACGCGTAATTGAGCTTCGCGACCGAGTTGAGCGACGCGAGCGCCCCTTCCGCGTCTCGACCGTGCATCGGGTTCGCGCCCGGCGCGAAAGGCTGACCCGCCTTGCGTCCGTCCGGCGTCGAGCCGGTCTTGCGCCCGTACATGACGTTCGACGTGATCGTCAGGATCGACAGCGTGTGGCGCGCGCCGCGGTACGCGGGCGTCTTGCAGAGTTCTTTGTAGAAATATTCGATCAGATCCTTGCCGATGAGGTCGGCGCGGTCGTCGTCGTTTCCGTATTTCGGGAATTCGCCCTCGACGTCGAACTCCGTAATGAGGCCGCGCTCGTCTTTGATCGGCTTAACCTTGGCGTATTTGATCGCGGAGAGCGAGTCGACGACGACGGAGAATCCGGAGACGCCAAACGCCATGAGCCGCTCGACGTCCGTGTCGTGTAGCGACATCATAAGACGCTCGTACGCGTACTTGTCGTGCATGTAGTGGATGATGTTCATCGTGTTGACGTAAAGTCGCGCCATCCAACTCAGATAATGCTTATACGCGGCGTAGACCTTGTCGAACTCGAGGACGTCGCCCTCGTAAACGGGACCGACGGGCGCGATCTGCGACCCCTCTTTCTCGTCTTTACCGCCGTTGAGCGCCATGAGCAAAACCTTCGCGAGGTTGCAGCGCGCCCCGAAGAACTGCATCTGCTTGCCCGTCTTCATTGCGGAAACGCAGCACGCGATGGAGTAGTCGTCGCCGTACATGCGCCGCATGAGGTCGTCGTTCTCATACTGAATCGAATCGGTGTCGATGCTGACCTGAGCGCAGAAGTCCTTAAAAGGCTGCGGGAGCTTTTCCGACCAGAGGACGGTGATGTTCGGTTCGGCGGACGACCCGAGATTATAGAGCGTCTGAAGAACGCGGAAGCTCGTCTTCGAAACCATGTGCTTCCCTTCGCTCGAAACGCCGGCGAGCGAAAGCGTGACCCAGACGGGGTCGCCCGCGAACAGGTCGTTATACTCGGGGGTGCGGAGGTGTCGGACGAGTCGGAGCTTGATGACAAGGTCGTCGATCAGTTCCTGCGCCTGCGCTTCAGTCAGGACGCCTTCGTCCAGATCGCGCTGGATATAGACGTCGATGAATTCCGCGATGCGCCCGATCGAGTTCGCCGCGCCGTTCTGCTCCTTGACCGCGCCGAGATATCCGAAATAGAGCCACTGGATCGCTTCGCGCGCGTTTTCCGCCGGACGGGAAATATCGTAGCCGTAGCTCTGCGCCATCGTCTTGAGCTGCGCCATGAACTCGAGCTGCTTCGCAAGGTCTTCGAGAAGATGAATCGTTTCCTCGTCGAGATATTCTTTTTCCCCGAGTCGTTTCTTATCGAGCTTCTTCTGTTCGATAAGATAATCCATCCCGTAAAGCGCGACGCGGCGGTAATCCCCAATGATGCGACCGCGCGCGTACGCGTCCGGAAGCCCCGTCAGAACGCCCGCGTGACGCGCCTTGCGCATCGTGTCCGTATAGGCGCGGAAGACGCCCGTGTTGTGCGTCGTGCGATACTTGAACTCCGTCTGAACGAGGTCGGAAATCTGGTATCCGTACGCCTCGCACGCCTGCTCCGCGTTGCGGAACCCCGCGAAGGGCGAAACCCCGCGACGCAGCGGCGCGTCCGTCTGGAGTCCGACGATGATATCCGTGTCCTTATCGACGACGTAGCCGGGTTCGTGCGAAAGAATCGTCAAGACGCGGCTCGTGTCGACGTCGAGAACGCCTCCCTTTTCGTTTTCCGCAATCAGAAGCTCTTTGACCCGCTTCATCTCGCGATTCGTGCGCTCCGTCGGGCCCGCAAGGAAAGACGCGTCGCCTTCGTAAGGCGTATAGTTCAGTTTAATGAAGTTGGAAACGTTGATTCCGTCGCGCCATACGCCCTCGCGAAAACCTCTCCAAGCCGTTGAATTCGTCATCGTCTGCATCTCCGTTTGCGGGGAGTTAAAGAAATCGCTCTCTATCAACCAACGCGAAGCGAAAACCCGTCCGCCGAAGCGTCCCGCCTCGGGAAATCGAACGACCGCGCCGCGACTTCTAAGTCTACCCTTCCCCTGTCTTTCGTCAACCCGCAAAGGCGGTGGTATAAGCGCAGGGAAACGAATATTAGTTATTGTTATACTGAACAAATATACAGTCTATAGTTGTTAAAAACACAACATATAGCGTTAAGGAGCCTATATTCTATCAAATCTTTGACGGCGTCAACCCCTTTTTTCGTTTTTCCTCCCTCGATCGGCGCCCCTGTGAAATCGGAGTGAACGACTGCGGAGGGAAACCTGTAGATTGAAGACCAAGTCTTGTCGCAATCGGTAATTCTTGAAAGCGACGAAGTCTTCAAGTAGAATATCGGAGACGCGTCGAACATCGCCAAGCGCGGCGGCGCGACCCAATAACAGAGGAAAGCGAAAACATTTGAGAGGTTCCCATGAGAAGAACGCCCCCGACGGCCCTTGCCGTAATTCTTGTCTTAACGTTAACGATCTTTATGGGAACGCGAGGATTCGCGCAGTCCGACGGCTCTTCCGCTTCAGACGCCGCGGTGAAAAACGCGAGTCTCGACAATTTGACGATCCGCCCGATTCCGCCCGAATATCGAACCGAAGCCGCGCAAGCCGGCAAGATCGAGCGCGTCGATTATAAAGCGGGCGACGATAATAAATTCGCCTACGTCTACGTCCCTTACGGGTACAATCGCTTCACGAAGTACGACGTTCTGTATCTAATGCATGGGGGCGGCGACAATCAGGGGACCTTTTTCGGGGACGCTCCAAACGGAAACGACCTCAAAAACGTCGTCGATCATCTGATCGAAAACGGGGAAATGGCGCCGATTCTCATCGTCATGCCGACGTACGTCACGCGACGTCGCGACGGCGTCAGTATTCCGGACGCGTGGAGCGCGATTTTGGAGTTTCCGGAAGAGTTGACCGACTCTTTAATCCCGGCGGTCGAAGGCAAGTACTCGACCTACGCGGAATCGACGGACGACGCGGGACTGACGGCGTCGCGAGACCATCGGACGTTCGGCGGGTTTTCGATGGGATCCGCGGCGACGTGGCTCGTCTTTCAGAAGCGCATGAAACATTTCGCGCGTTTTATCCCGATCAGCGGCGACTGCTGGACGATTGAACGACAGGGCGGACGCTCGAAGTCGGACGAAACGGCGAAGGCGCTCGCCGACTCCGTGAAGGAGCAGGGCTTCGCGGCGGACGGTTTTCAAATCGTCGCGATCACCGGCGACCGCGATATCGCCGAACCGTGCATGACGCCGATGCTCGACGCAATGAAACGGATTCCGGAAACGTTCGACATGGACGGCGACGACGCCAACGTTTGGTATTTCGTCAAAAAAGGCGGATGGCACAGCGTGGCGGACGTGAAGGAGTACCTGTACAATCTTCTGCCGGTCCTATACTGAAACGGTCGGACGCGAGGTCGCGGCGGACGGTTCGCGCCGCCGCGCGCGTGGAATGGCGATTTTTTTTGACGGAGACGAAAGACATGGGCGTGTTCTGGGTCGCGCTGGGCGGGGCCGTCGGGGCGACGGGGCGTTACGCGATAAGTCTCATCCCCTTAAAGGGCGGTTTTCCGACGCTCACGCTCGCGACAAACGTTCTCGGCGCCATGTTGATCGGCTTCATCGTCGGGCTGGCGACCGACCGCGAAACGCTGACGCCGAGCGCGACGCTCTTCTGGAAGACCGGCGTCTGCGGCGGATTCACGACCTTCTCCACCTTCATGAACGAGAACCTGCTGCTGGGGCGTGAAGGCAGTACCCTGACGGCAGTCGTCTATACGTTCGCAAGCATCGCACTCGGACTCATTGCCGTGATGGCTGGCTATCACATAGTGAAATAGATGAAGAGAGAACTCAACCTGCGCGACCTCGGAGCATCCTGTGCCTCTGCATCGACAAGGAATAACGA
>CAMZHY010000284.1 GCA_947307005.1 uncultured Planctomycetaceae bacterium | reverse complement strand
CGTTCTGCTCGACATGAACGATCTAACCGCGCCTCTTAAGGAGGTCGCGCGAGGCCCGAACAACTCCTTTATCGGCGACATTAACCTTCACTGGGACGCCGACCGTTGTCTCGTTACGGGACTCTCCGACGCCGGCACGTGGCAAGTCTTCGAATGCAACCTTGAAGACGGGTCGCTTCGTCAGGTCACTCCCGAAATGGGCGGCGACGTCAACAACGTCGAAGGATGCTACGTTCCCGACGGCTCGACGATCTTCGTTTCCTCCGCTTCGATGATGGGCGTTCCGTGCATCGGCGGAAGCGACGTCGTCGGCAACCTGTATCGCGTCGAAGAGGACGGCAAGACGGTTCGTCAGCTGACCTTTGAACAGGACCAAGACTGGAACCCGACGATTCTCCCGAACGGGCGCGTCATGTATCTCCGCTTGGAATACGTCGATATTACCCACTACTACTCGCGTTACGTCTTTACGATGAACCCCGACGGCACGAACCAAGTCGAACATTACGGCAGCGGCTCGTATTGGCCCAACAGCACGTTCTACGCGAAGGCGATACCTGGTCAGTCCTCTAAATTTGTCGGCGTTATTTCCGGTCACCACGGAGTGGCGCGCGAAGGCGAACTCGTTATCTTCGATCCTTCGAAGGGACGGCAGGAAACGCAGGGCGTCGTTCAGCGGATTCCCGGACGCGACAATCCGCCCGCCAACGTTACGATCGACCAGCTTGTCGACCAGTCTTGGCCGAAGTTCCTCTTCCCGTGCCCGATCGACGACGAACACTTCCTCGTTTCGTGCAAGATTCGCCCGAGCGATCCCTGGGCGATTTATCTCGTCGACGTTTACGACAACATGACGCTTCTCCGTTACGAGCCGGACTATCAGCTTCTGGAACCCTTCGCGCTCGTCGAACGCGAAGAGCCGAAAACGCTTCCAGACAGAACGGTTCCGGGCGAGAAGACCGCCAACGTATTCATTACGGACGTCTATTTCGGTCAAGGACTTCCGAAGGTTCCGCGCGGAACGGTTAAGAAACTGCGCGTCTACGCCGTGAGTTACGGCTATCGCGGCATCGGCGGTCACGACGTCTTCGGTCTCGAAAGCTGTTGGGACGGACGCCGTCTCCTCGGCGAAGCGACCGTCAACGAGGATGGAAGCGCGTCCTTCAAGATTCCTGCGAACACGCCGGTCTTCGTCCAGCCCGTGGATGAAAACGGCGCCGCCGTCCAGCTTATGCGCTCTTGGTTCGTCGGCATGCCCGGTGAAAACGAGAGCTGCATCGGGTGCCATGAAACGCAGAACGACGTTTCGCCGACCGTCTCGACGATCGCGCGCAACGCCCAGCCCGCGCCCCTCGCGCCCTTCTACGGGCCTGAACGTCCTTTCACGTTCCTCGCGGAGGTCCAGCCGATTCTCGACAAATATTGCGTCGGCTGCCATAACGGCGAGAAACCGAACCGACCCAACTTCGCCGACATAACTCCAGGTCCGCACAACTTCTCGAATTCGTATCACGCGCTTGCGCGTTACGTGCGACGTCCCGGTCCTGAAAGCGACGTCCACGTCTTCCAGCCGATGGAATATCATGTTTCGACGTCGGAACTCGTCAAGATGCTTCGCAAGGGGCATTACAACGTTAAACTCGACCATGAAGCGTGGGAACGCCTCTTTAGCTGGATCGACCTGAACGTCCCGTTCTTCGGAACGTGGTCGGAGATTTCCGAGGCGGGCAAGGAACGCGGCACAAGCGCGATTAAGAACGTTTCTTCGCGTTACGTCGAGCTTAAATCGCTCTACGCCGACAACGACTTGAACTTTGAGTCCGACGCGTACTACTGGGACAACAACAAAGAACGTCCCGAGTTCGTGAAGCCTGAGAAAACGCCCGATCCCGATCGTTCCGCGCCGGAAGTCGCCAACTGGCCCTTCGACGCCGACGCCGCTCGCGCTATGCAAATCGCCAGCGCGCCCGTCAACGCCGCCGCGAAAGAAAACGCGCCTTACGCGATTTCTCTCAATACGGAAAGCCGCGCTCGCGTCAACCTTGACGACGACGTCGCTTTCGATCTTGTGAAGATTCCCGCCGGCTCCTTCGTGATGGGCGACGAAAAAGGCTTCAACGACGAGCTTCCGCGCTCCGCGGCGACGGTCGACAAGCCGTTCTGGATGGCGACGACGGAAACGACGAACGCCATGTACAAGCTCTTCGACGCGACCCACGACAGCCGCTTCATCGATCAGCAGTGGAAAGACCACGTCCTGCCCGGCTATCCCGCGAACCTTCCGAATCAGCCGGTGATTCGCATTAACTGGCAGGAAGCCAACGAGTTCTGCGAATGGCTTTCTGAAAAAACGGGCAAACATTTCCGGCTCCCAACGGAGGCCGAATGGGAATGGGCGGCTCGCGCCGGTTCAGAGACCCCGATGTGGTTTGGCGATCTTGACGCCGATTTCGGAAAGTTTGAAAACCTTTCCGACAAGCAAACGACAAAGTTTGTCGTTCAAGGCGTCAATCCTCAGCCGATCGCCAATCCTCCGGAGTGGCGTGCGTTTATTCCTCGCGTCGATTCGGTTGACGACGGGAATATGATCGTGACGGAAGTCGGAAGTTACCTTCCTAACCCGTGGGGGCTTCACGACATGCTCGGCAACGTCGCCGAATGGACCGCGTCGGACTACCGTCCGTATCCGTACAAGGCGGACGACGGACGCAACGCCGGCGATCTTACCGCGAAGAAAGTCGCGCGCGGCGGGTCGTGGCGCGATCGTCCGAAATGGGCGCGCGCCGGCGTTCGCGGCGAGTATGAATCGTGGCAGCGCGTCTTTAACGTCGGATTCCGCGTTGTTTGCGACGATCTTAACTGACGCGACGCGCCTTTTACAAGTCGCTATCGCGTGAAACCCACGCCGTCTCACGGATTTTTCGGATTCCGAGAGACGGCGTTTTTTTATTCTGCCGAATGAACGACGAGGACGGATAATAATGGAAAAAATGGGATATTTAATAAAAAACAGTAAAATTGGAAAGTAATTTCTTTTTTATTTGGATTTTTCTGATAAAATATTCTTTTATTGACGGAAGTTCTGGAAAATGGGCTTGTATTGTTTACAGCGATTGTATACGCTGTTCTAGTAGTTGCGCGAAACGTCGGCAGGATGCGGACGACGCGCGATAAACTTTCGCGGGCATTGGAAAGTCCGCTTATCTTATTGCGAGGATTGCCATGAATGTGAACGTTACGTCAAGCGCTCCTGCTTTGGAGCAGGTTAAGCGCCGTCCAGGACGCCCGCGTCGCGCCGAAGACTATACTTGCGTTTCCGTAACGATTTCTTCCGAATTGATTCATCGGGTGGACGAACTCGCGAGACAGTGGGGCGTCAATCGGTCCGTCGCCGTGACGCGTATCCTTGACGCCGAGATTAACAACGGTCGGATAGACGGTCCGGTTGAACTGGAGCTCGCGCTTAGAACCATAACCGACCTCGTTTCTCACCACGTCTCCGCCTCGCAATACGCGTAATCGGCGTTTGCGTGCGTTTCCTCTCCGCTACAACGTCGCGCGTTTTACACGCGGCGCGTCAACTAGTCCTTTTGGGAGGTTTTCCCCATGAATACCGACGTTCGTCCTTTCAAATCGCCTGAACGTAAAACAGGTCGTCCTCGTCGTCAGGACAGTTATGAGAAGGTCTCGTTTACGATTTCCACGGCCCTTCTTAACCAGGTCGACGAGCGCGCGCAGAAGTGGGGAATGAATCGGTCGGGGGCCGTCGCAAGGATCGTTCAGTCGCAAATTGACGGCGTTACGTCCGAAGACAATTACAAAGAGATGAAGGATATTCTCGCGCAGATCAACGATATTCTCATTCATCGTCGAGCCAGTTGAATCGAGACGTTTGTCGAACTTTTGCGCGGTCGCTGAAAGACGTCGCGCCGAGGTCGTTCCAAAACGCGACAGCCCAGCGAGTCCTACGCGGCGCTCGCCGGGCTGTTTCTTTTCCGGTCGATTGCTTTTGGTCGCAGAACTCGCGGAAATTTACCAAAAATCGGCGCTTGAGCGCGTCGTCATTTGAAAAGCGCCGTATGAATGCGAACGCGTTTGAAGAATTACGTCGATTCCTCTTCGACGATTCGCCGCGTTTCCACGACGTCGCGCGCCATCTGGCGCAAAAGCGTTTCTTTGTCGGGGAATTTAACAATATCGCGGATTTTAGCGCACAGTTCTAACGCTAACGATCGACCGTAGATATCGCCCGAGAAATCCAAGAGATGCGCTTCGATCTTGCGGTGATTAACGCCGAAAGTCGGATTTCCTCCAAGATTGACGGCGGCGGGACGGATCGTTCCGTCGTCGAGTCGGGCGAGCGCCGCATAAAGCGCGTTTTGGGGCGGAAAAACGTCAAGGGCGCCTATGTTGGCCGTTGGATAGCCTAACGTTCGACCGCGCTTGTCGCCTTGCGCGACAATCCCAGAAATTTCGTATCTTCGTCCCAAAAGTCGCGCCGCAAGTCGGACGTTTCCCACGCTCAGGGCACGTCGAATTTCGCTGCTTGAGACGACGATTCCGTCGACTGAAACGGGCGCCGCGATCTCTAACGCGACGTTAAAACGCGCCGCCAGTTCGACGAGACGCTCGCCGCCTCCTTCGCGTCCTTTTCCAAAAGAAAAACTCGCGCCTTCGACAAGCCCGACGACCGCGAGTCGCGACGCGACGACGTCGCGAAAGAACTCGTCCGCGCTTTGTTCAAGAAACTCGCGCGTCGTGGGAAATTCGATGAGCGCGTCGATTCCGGCGCTCGCGATGAGCGCTCGTTTGGTCCTGACGTCGGTAAGAGGAGCCGACGCGCAATGGGGGCGTAGAACGTTGACGGGCGCGGGCGAGAAAGTAAAGACGACGGAGGGAACGCCCTTGCGTTTCGCCATCGCGACTGTTTGCGCCATGATGCGCAAGTGACCCAGATGAAGTCCGTCGAACTTGCCGATTGACAGAACTCCGCCCCTAAAACGAGGGGAAACGTCTTCCAAACGGTTAAAGATTTCCACAGCGTCGTCGTTCAACGGCGTCTTACGCCGCCTCTTTCATTGTCGTTCCAGACGAGCCGCGAGCGCGCGCGCGCCGCGTTTTCCTTCCGCAGACGCGCGTCGAAAACGCCGTCGCGTTTCCGACCCAGTCTAATTCATTTTCCCGTTTTTTGAAGGGGCGGCTATTCTTCGTCGTCCCGAAAGACCGTCTCGAGCGTTTTAGTGTTGC
>CAMZHY010000283.1 GCA_947307005.1 uncultured Planctomycetaceae bacterium | reverse complement strand
TGGAGAAATAGTCTCTATCGCGCTTGATTTTCCAGGTCTGACACTCTTTACTGGCGCGGAAAAAGGCGTCGTGCGTCGGTGGAATATACAGTGGGACTATAAAGAACCCGACTTGAAAACCTACGACTCAGAACGCGAATTCCTCGTCGCTAATCTTGCGGCGCGCTACGCGTTGATACAACGATACGCCAACTGTTCCGCCCCGGAGGATTATTACGGAACCTCGACTTCGTTCCTCATGTCGCGATACAACCAAACGCCGTTGAGCGATTGGATTGCTCAAATGGTTTACGCCGAAGCTCAATATCGCGGGCTCGTTGGCGTCCCGTTTGAGAGTATTCGAAAAACGCTTGAAAACCTCTGGGAATCCAACGCAAGATTTCCTGAAGTCTGAAACGTCGTCGTTTTACGCAATCGCGTCGAAACCATGCGCTTGCGCTTGCCTCAAACGTTATCGCGCCAAAACGCCGTAACGCTCGCATATAGCGAGAATCTCGCTTTGGGACAATTCGCTAATCGACGTCGTTGGAGACGGCGCGCCTTCGAAGGAACCAATCTGTCTTTCATACCACGAAACGTCTAGCCAGCGTCCGCTTTTCCAGCCCGTTTTATGGAAAACGCTAAAGAGTTTAAAGCCGTTTCTCTCGTGAAAACTGCAGCTTTCGGTATTTTCCGACACAATTATCGCGTACAGGTTCCTGTACCCCAAAAGCGTAAGAATATCGACAAGAGCGCCGTAAAGAACGCGACCGATTCCGCGTCCTCGTTCCGACGGATCGAGATAAACGGTCGTCTCGGCGTCCCAATCATACGCTTTACGCTCAAAACATTTATGAGCGTACGCATAGCCTAGAACCCGTCCGTCTTTCTCATAGACAAGATACGGAAAATCGCGGGAAATCGTTCTGATACGCTCTCGAAATTCTTCAACGCTTGGCGCGACGGTCTCGAACGAAACGACCGTTTTTTCAACATAGTCGGCGTATATCGCTTGGAGGACGGGCGCGTCGTCGAGAGAAACAGGGCGAATTTCTCCGTGGGATTCGGACAATTCCATCTTCTTTACCCCCCAATTTTAGCGCGTCGTTCGTGAAACGGAGACGTCAACGAACCGACGCTTTCGTTTTTTCAGACTCCAGTTCCGCAGTATTAACCGAAGAGATCGAGTAATCGATTGGGGAGCTACTAGAGAAATCGGGAATCTGAAGTTTCATCTCTGGAAGGGAGAAATCCGGCGTATCGCTATACATTAATCCCTGGAAAACAGGGCGTGAATTAACAACGGGCGCCGTTGGCGTTCGCGTAAGCTCAACCCCGTCGCGATAAACGACAAACGTCTTCAAACCGCTCTCCAAATCGGCGCGACATTTCCACGTCATGACGCCCGTTTCTGAATCAATAAAAACGTCGGTTGGCGCGGGGGGCGGAGTTGGATCGTCAAACGAAGCGTCAATCGAGTACTTCCGCCAAACCTCGACGAAATCCGAACTAGGGAACCAAAGACCGTCTTTTAGAAGAGTTCTCCTTTCAGCCGCGTCGTAATTTGCGTCGGGAGTCGTTGAATCTTTGACGACGTTTTCCGCGGAGATTTCGCGGTCGGCAACTTCGTCGATAGGCAGAACAAGCCCTTCGGGCGCCGGAAGAAGTTCCGTCCCTTCTTGCGGAAGACGAAGCGTTAACATATCGTCGAGGAAGCGTATCGCAGGGTATCGGGAGGCGCCTGTTTCATGATGCGTCGTAGGATCGATCAACAATCCTATCTTTGCGTTTTTTGCCCTCATTTTGCCGTAATATTGCCAGCACGAAACCCAAACAAAACCGATATCGTATTCGCGAGCGCCGATGTTAAGGATCATTGGCGTGTTCAAGACGTCGTCGTTCATTGGCAATTCGTCAAACGTTTTAACGACCGTATCGGGACAACCGCTTCGTAGCCAAGCCGCGACGACGCGTCGAGGATAAAGTTGCGTCATGCTTCCGACCCACTGTCCGCCGCCGGAATGCCCCCAAAGCGCCCATGGAACGACCTTTAACTCGTCGTGCCCCGTATATTCGGCGAAATAATCCAGCGCGTCAAGGAAACTCTTCGCCGATCCGTTTCGCGGGTCGCACCATTGTTCGCAGGGGCGATCGTCCAAACGGAATGAAGAAGCGATGAGCGCGCAGTCGTGCTTACGCGCAAGCTCTTGCCATTGAAGATCGTAGACCGCCGTTCTTCCGCCGTCGCCGGAACCGTTGCCGCAACCGTGCTGATGAACGACGACGCCTCTCAATTTTTCAACGCCTTCGGGAATCCAAATTCGCCATTCGGCGGGCATTTGCAACTCGCCCGGAACAGGATTCTCGGGAGCGGGAAAAACTTTTTCGAAGTATCCGCTCTCTGCGGCGCAAAGGCTTGTTACGAACGACGCCAATGCGACGAAAAGCGCCAATCTCACATAACGTTCAATCTTCGACATTTAACTCACCTTGACTTGCGGTCTAAAAACTCGCCAATTTCTCGTTTAAAGAATTCCAGTTCGTCGGGAGAAGAGGCGTCGTAAAAAGTAACGCCGGCGTCTTCGGCGTCGCGTTTTAAAGAATTTGAATCGTCTAGTTTTAGCCTTTTACGAACCGCTTGGGCGATCTCGTCTCGCGGACGTTCCGTCGTGTTTTTGAGAAGCGTGAGATACTCGACAAGTTGTTCGCCTGAACGGTAAGCCTTGAGGCGCAGCGACGCCGCGACATGACCGTCGCTCTCTTTAGTCGCTGGATAAAAAAGCGCAAGTTCGTCTTCAACGCGCCACGAGTCCTGATTGCCGATCGTTTGCCAGGGCACGATTCCGTCCGCGCCCCGGGTCCAAGCGTCAAGAGACCAAAATATCGGCTGATAAGCGCTTTTAGAAGGAGGAGCGGTCGTCCCGTAGGTATAAACCAAACGTTTGTTTCGACCTTCGCTACGGCGCCTAACTGTCGAGTTATACTTTGCAAACACGTCGCCCCCGACGACATAGACGTCCAATAATGAATCAAGGGAATTGCGCTCCCATTGAGGCCTTGAAATATCGGTGCGATAAAGAATCTTATCCCGCAACGCTCGATTGTCTGAAACGCTGGACTTTAAAATTTGACCAAAGAACTCGAGCGCCGCAAAGTCGCGATAGCTCGCCGGTTCGTCGAGTAGCCAAGGGGAACTGGCGCGGAACCAGCCGTCTTTTTTGTAGTCGCTCTTGTTGTTGAGGAAAAACAAGAAGCGCGTTTTCGCCCACCCTTCCGCATCGATTTTTTCAGCGAAAGCGCGGCAACCGGCGCTTAATTCCGAGCGGTATTTTTCGGTAAACGCGCTGGCGTCAGGCCACGTGAAATCTCCCGTAAAACCTTTAAAGACGTCGCTGGGGAAGTTCTCAAAAAGCGGCAAATAGAACGCTTCGATCGGAACGGGACCGCGGGGAAGATCGGCAAAAGCGGAACCGTCAAAATATCGACCAAAGCGCTCGGTCCATTCTTTCCAATCAAAAGTCGCCGACAAGGCGTCCCACTTAGGCGCGAGACCGTCGCCTACGGAACCGCGATGAGAGTAAGGAACGCGATTGACGTACGTTCGATGAAGCTGCGCGAGGCGATAATACTCTAATTCGTTTTCGGGAAGCGAGTAACAGTTCATCTCCGGTAAAAAGCTCAACTCGTCGGGAATTGAAAAATTCCACACTTTAAGTCGGAGGTTCAACGTAAGAACGTCGTCTTTTTCGTCAACAACGCGCAAACGTCCAAAAATCTGTCCTGGTTTCGCGTCTTTGGGAACGTAAAGTTCACCCAAAACAGAGTCGACGCCGTCGTTAAGAGAAACGTTATAGTCGGGAGCGGACAAAGGAATCGCAGGATCGACGACGTCGCCTTTCGACGATTCAACCCGCGCCAAACGGTAAAACGCGACGGACGGTTTCTGCTCGACCGAGGAGTCCCACTCCAAGTGAAAACGGACGTTCCGGGCGTCGCCCTTAAAAACGATCTGAAATCCGACAAACTCGCCTTTTGCCGCCGCAAGATCAACCGTCTTCGTTCGAGCATTCCAGACGGCGTTCGACAGAAGATAGTCGTCGGCCGCCGTCGGCAAAACTTTACCGTCCAAGAATTTATCAAATTCTTGAACAACGGCGATCCGAGACGCCCCCAGCTTTGGCAACTTATCCAAATCCGCGTCCGGATTTGACTTCTTGACGACGTCGCGTAACCCGACGACATCGTTCCACTCGTCAAAGCGGCGAGTCGAAGGTTCGAAGATAAGCGACCTTGGCTTACTCCTTCGTCCCCCAAAATCGACGGCTGAAATTTCAACGACGTGAGTTTTAGACGTCTCCAGTCCATCAAATCGGGTCTCAAAGAACTGACGTTCCTCCGGCGTTGCGGGGACGGCTCCGATCGCGGGCGCGGGAACCAGCGCTTGAGCAACCTCTTTCCCGTCGACGACGACATGAAAACCGATAATTCGATCGGAAAGACAGTTTAACTGTTCCCACGAAATAATCGCGGCGCCGGCGGGAATCCGTTCGTTTGAGCATTGAAGATTCTTCGGATAATCGGGGGTTTCGTTGTTTGAAGACGCGACGTCTTCGTATTCAACTTCAAGAAACGGCTCTGACGCGCGATTCTGATCGTGAGAAAAAACAAATCGATTGGGAAAGAGACGAATTGACGTCTCTTCGCCCTTTCGAACGACCTCCGTTCCAGTGTCGTCAAAGAGAACGAAACCGTATGAAAGTCCCGCGACGCGAGCGGCGACGACCTCTGGGAGGACGTCGATTTCTTGCCAGCCGTCCTTAGGGGGGGACGCTTCGGCGTTGCTCCAAAACGCTCCCCCTTCCCCGAAAATCACGGACGTTATGTCGGAATAACCTGTCGCCGAACCGCCATGCGAATCAATCCACGGAACGTCCGGATTAGCGCGCCACCTAAACGAGGAAGCGCCCTCCTCCTTTTCATAACCCGTTCCGGAACCCTCGTTCCAAGGAGACGTAATAACGCCGACGGCGACGCGATACAAGCATTCTTCAGACGCAAGTTTGAGATGAAGCGTCGCCTTTTTAACGTCTTTCCCTTTGAGCGGTTCGACGTCGAAATCAACGATAGAAAACTCTTGATATCCCTTCAACTTGAGTTTCGGAGTTCCGCCGTTGCTCCCCTCCTCCTCGCCCGGCGCGGAAGAGATCCAAAGGTCGCGGGTTACGGGCAGTCGAACTGTTTCCGATCGACATGGGAAACCTGAACCCAAAA
>CAMZHY010000282.1 GCA_947307005.1 uncultured Planctomycetaceae bacterium | reverse complement strand
CGAAGATTGAAAAGAAAAAGGTCGTCTCTCGTTGAAGAGACGACCTTTGCGGTTTAACCGAATAAAGTGCTAGCGCAGATCAGAAGACGTCGAGATGGAAGTGCGAACCTTCGTGGAAACGACGCGGAACCGGATAGTAGTTCTGGTAGCCGGGATGATACTTCGGAACGCTCATGTTCGGCTTATCGGAGAAGTTGTGCGGATAGTACGCGTACGGATAGTAGCGGAAGCGGTTCCAGTCCTGGAGCGATCCGTTCGGATTGGCGTAAGGGGACGCTTCAACAATCGGATGATCGGCCGCGCGAGCCGCTCGATAACGTTCGGCGAGCGAATCGCCAAAGCCGCGGACTCCGAAACCGCCGCGAAGACCGCCGAATCGACCGAAGCCGCCGAAGGAATCGCATTCAGAGCACGGATCGGCGGGAACCGCTTGCGTCGCAGTCGCGACCGGCGCGGCGGTCTGCGCCGCAGGCGCTTCGGAGACGACAGGCATGCTCGCCACGGTGGAAGCGGGCGCGTTGGCCGCGTTGGTTTGCGCTTGAGCGTTCACGCCGACGCCGAGAACCGCGATAAGGAAAAGACTGGCAATAAATTTCGTTTTCATCAGGAAATCTCCCACTGCGAGTTCGCCGCGCCTCAAAAAGTCATATCGATGAAACGCCGCGTCTTTTCGACGCGCGGCGAATCTTTCGTTTCAATCGAACGCAAACCGTATCTTCAAGAGACGCCTTCAATTCGTATGCGGAAGCGGTTCTCGCGAATAAACGCTTCCTCGGAAGGGCGTCGTTTTTGCCAAAGTAAACGCGGGGACAAGACGCAATATCTCGTTTTCCCGAGCTTACGTATTCTAACCTACTTTTCGTCCCTGATTGGCGAAAATTTATAAAATTCGATCAAGTATTCGCGAGAAAAGAACGTCTTACTTCCAAAAGTCGAAAAAAACGTTAAAATGCGACCGTAGACGGCGTTCGCGCGCTCTTGCGAACGACGTTTCATCGCAGGGGCGCTGCGTTTTCATATCGGAGGCGTTTATGTTTTCAGTCGCGCGCGAGTTCTCTTTTTCCTATGGTCATCGCCTCTATCGTTACGAAGGACGGTGCCGGAGACTGCACGGGCACAACGCGCGGGTTGTCGTCGAGATTTCCGGGAACGGCGACACGCTCAACGAAATGGGAATGGCGCTCGATTTTACGGATATCAAGGCGACGCTCGGACGTTGGATCGACGAAACGCTCGATCACCGCGTTTTTCTCGCGGAGGACGACCCCCTCGTTCAGGTCTTGCGCGACGCGGGGGAAGATCCGCTCGTTTTTGACGGCAACCCGACGGCGGAGCGGCTTGCGAAGGCGATATACGATCGCGCCGTCGCGATGGGGCTGCGCGTCTCGCGCGTCGATTTCTGGGAAACGCAAAACTGTCGCGCGACCTACTCGCGACGCGACGCCGAACGCGACGACGCGCCCGACAAGCGCGGCTAGAGACAATATTACAAGCGATTTTGCGCCTAAGAACGCGGCGATTTGACGCGTCGCGTTTTAGCGCGGAAAGGTCGGAGATTAATGAGCGTAATTCAAATGACGTGCATCGTCTGTCCTCGCGGATGTTCTCTCGAAGTCGATCCGGAGGCGGGGACGGTCGTCGGCAATTCGTGCAAACGCGGATTTGAGCATGGACTGGCGGAAGCGACGCATCCCGAGCGGACGCTGACGACAACCGTTCGCGTCGTCGACGATCGGGGTGAAAAGATCGAAATGGCGCCCGTCCGCACCGCGAAGCCGATCCCGAAACGGCTTCTTTTCGACGCGATGAAGGAAATCGACGCGCTCCGCGTTAAACTTCCGATTCATCGCGGCGACGTCATTATCCAAAACCTGCTCGATACCGGCGTCGACCTCGTCGCCTGCAAAGACCTCGTCTAGCGGCGACCGCGCCGCTCTGGGTTCGCGCTGCCGCGCGGCTGGTTGATCTCCGCCTCCCGTTGGTCGGCTTACGTCCACAGACGCTTAGTTTGCTTAAGGCAAGCCCCGCAACGCGTAGCGAAAACGCGCACATGAGCGATTGCTCGCAATAAAACCCGCCCTTGGCGGCGTCGTATAGGAGGACGTGCAATTGGCAAAGAAAGCGCCGTTTAATAAAAAAGACGTCGCAACCGGCGGACCGCCGATGAAGCGTCAGATTAAGGCTGTCGTCTTTACTGATTTTTTTGGCGATCCGAAGAACGCGATTTTGTTGTACCGGTTCCTTCATCCTGAAGACGTATTGGCGACGGAAAAGGACGTTCAGATCACAACGCTTGAAAACGTTCTGACGGACAACCTTCAAAACGACCTAGGAATTCTTGTTGGAGACAAACTGATGATCCTCGTGGAGCATCAGGAGAAGTGGGATTCCAACGTTGCGTTCCGGTCTTTTTTCTATTTGGGGCATTCGTACAACGAATACTTCAAAATCCATAATATCGACCTTCACAGCGGCAAGAAGATTAGGGTTCCGAAGCCGGAACTCTACGTGTTGTTTACGGGCAAGAAGAAAAACGTTCCGAAACGGATAAGCCTCCACGACGAATATTTTCCGGGGACGAAAAAAAACTTCGATCTTGTGATCGACGTTATTACCGACGGGAAACCAGGCGACGTCGTTAGTCAGTACGTGGAGTTCGCGCATATTTGTAAGGAACAGTACGAGCTTTATCACGATCCTAGAATTGCGGCTCGGGAAATTGTTAGAATTTGCATTGAACGCAATATTTTGAGGGAATACCTACTGTCAAAGGAAAAGGAGGTTGTGGATATGATGATATCGTTATTCGACGCGCAGGAAGTCCAAGAGCGTTTTATTTCACGGATTAAGAGGGAAACTTGGGAGGAAGCGGAGAAGTCGACTGAAGCTAGACTGAATAAGGATTTTAGCAAGCGCGAAGCCCAGTTGAAAAAAGCCGCTGAAAAAGCCGCTGAAAAAGCCGCCGAAAAAACCGCCGAAGCGGTCGAAAAGGCAAAATTAGAGGAAGCGAAAACGACGGCGAAAGAACTGCTCGCGAATACGCAGTTGTCAATCGACCTCATCGCCAGCAGCGTCAGATTGCCCGTCGCCGAAGTTGAAAAGCTCGCCAAAGTCGCTAGGCGGCGGGCGCGAAGTAACGACTGACAACGCGCGCCTTTGGGGTGGAGTAATTTAAACGTTAGGCGCGAAAACGCTAGGTCGCCGCTTGTTAGCGGCTGCGTCTTAGTCGGTTGGATTTCGTTAATCGGCCAGAGTATAGAGCGCGGCGCCCAAATTTTCGGTTGAATAAGAACGCTGAAACGCGCGATTATAAACCGCTTTCAACGGGCGGATAGGAGATTCGATGAAGAATTGTAAACGAGTTGTCGTGATACCCGACGGTTTCGCCGATCTGCCGATCGATTCGCTCGGCGGACGAACCCCGATGCAGGCGGCTCATACGCCGACGCTTGACGTCTGGGCGCCGCGCGCCGCGCAGGGACGGTCTCATAACGTGCCCGAAACGCTGTCGCCCGGCTCCGACGTCGCGACGCTTTCGCTGCTGGGCTACGATCCGCTGACGACGTACACGGGGCGCGCGCCTCTCGAAGTCGCCGCTCAGGGGATCGAACTCGGTCCGGACGACTGGGCGTTTCGTTGCAACCTCGTCTGCCTCGACAACGACGTCATGAAGGACTTTACGGCGGGCCATATCCCGACGGAAGACGCGGCGGCGCTCCTTGCGGAGGTTCAGCGCGACGTCGCGTCCCGGTGGCGCGAAATTGCGCCTTCGCTTGGCGGCTCCGTCGAGTTCCGAACCAGCGTGAGCTATCGCAATCTAGCGATCTTCCGTCCCGACGCCGACCGTCCGTTCCCCTTCGACGCGACGACGAAAACCGTCGCGCCGCACGATTACTCCGACCGTTCCGTCTCCGACGTCTATCCCCAAGGAGCCGGTTCCGACGCGGTTCGCGCGCTCATGAGCGAATGCGCCAAGACTCTTGCGGCGAGCGAAACGAACGCGCGTCGCGTTTCCGAAGGAAAACTGCCCGCAACCGATTGCTGGCTCTGGGGACAGGGTAAACGTCCGACGCTCGTTCCCTTCGCCCAACAATTCGATTGGGGCCGCGGCGCGATGATCACGGCGGTCGACCTGCTGCGCGGAATTGCGCGAAACGCCGGCTGGGACGTCGTCGAGGTCCCCGGCGCGACGGGCTACGTCGACACGAACTACGCGGGGAAGGGCGAATACGCGGCGAAGGCGCTCGACGAATACGATATTGTCGTCGTTCATGTCGAGGCGCCCGACGAGATGGGGCACGAGGGCGACGCTGAAAAGAAGGTCTATTCCCTTGAACAGATCGACGCCAAGACGCTGCCGCCGATTCTCGACAAACTTCAGACGTTTGACGAGTGGCGACTGCTGATTTCGCCCGACCATCCGACCCCGATCTCGACGAAGACTCATTCTCGCGGGGTCGTTCCGTGGGCGATTGTCGGCTCCGACGTTAAGGGCGACGGGTTTGCGACTTATGATGAAACGACGGGCGCGGCCTCGACGCGATATTTCTCGCAGGGCTGGCGTCTCATGAATCTCTTTTTACGAGGCGAGCTATGATGAAACGTTTTGCAATATCGATCGTCGTTTTGTGCGCGGCGCTTGTTCTAACGACGTCGACGTTCGCGGCGGATCAGAAATCGGAGAAGTCGGATTACGACGCGATCGCCGAGTCTCAGAAGGACGACGACCGTTACGAATGGACTCCTTTGTTTGACGGCAAAACGTTGACGAACTGGGTCTATCTTGAGGACGGCGGCGAGGACGGCGCGACGGTCAAGGACGGGAATCTGCGCCTTGCGATGGGACCGACGACGACGACGATTCGGTTCGACGTCGACAATTCGGAAATCAAGCTTCCGAAGGAGAATTACGAAATCGAATACGTCGCGCAACGATACGACGGGACGGACTTTTTCGCCGCGATGACGTTCCCGTTCGGCGACACGTTCGTCACGTTCATCAACGGCGGCTGGGGCGGCTGCGTCGCGGGGCTCTCGAACATCGACAACATGGACGCGTCGGAGAATTCGACGTCGTCCTTCTATAATTTTAAGTCTCGCGTATGGTATCGGTTCCGAGTTCAGGTTTCCGCGAAGACGATCCGAGTCTGGGTCAACGACGAGGCGATCGTCGACTATCCCGCGTACGAACATAAAGTCAACACACGATTTGAAGTCGAAAAGAGCCAGCCGCTCGGCTTTACGAGTTGGGTC
>CAMZHY010000281.1 GCA_947307005.1 uncultured Planctomycetaceae bacterium | reverse complement strand
AATACGTGCCTTCGGCGGCTTTCTTGCCGTACTCAAGCGCAAGCGCCGCGTCTCGATACTGTTCGTCCGGACACGTTCCGAGGAGCCACGAATAGTTGTTGAGAACGCCGGTATCTTCGGGGTCGATTTCTAGAAGTTCGGCATAGAGGCGCTTCGCTTCGCCCCAATGTCCAAAGAGAAGCTCCATGTCGGCGAGAGAACGAAGAACGGACGCGTTTTTCGGATCCTTTTCGAGTTATTTTTTTAGAATTTACGACGCGCGTCGGTAGCGTCCCTGTTTAGAGATAACGTACGCGATTTGCGTCGTCGCTTCGAGTTTTTCCTCGGCCGTCTTCGACTTTCTCTTCAACAGTTCAAAGGCGCGAACCGCTTCGTCATACTTCTCCAACTGGACGAACGCCAAGCCCTTGAGACGAATCGCGGCAAGCATCGAGCCGTCGCGCCGCAACGCTTGATTCGCGTCGGCAATCGCCGCGTCGAAATCTTTCTTATCGGCGTAGACCATCCCGCGAAGGAGGTAGATTCCCGGTCCGTCGAATTTCTCGGCGAGTTTCGTAAAGAGCGCGATCGACGCGTCGTAATCGCCGAGCATCGCGTAGAATTGCCCCTTGTCAATCTGGGCGGAAACGTCGTCGCCGTCGTTTTGCGACGCTTTCTCATAGACTTCGCGCGCTTCGTCTTTCCGGTGAAGTCGCACAAGAATGCGCGCTTTCTGCTTCGCTAGTTCGACGTCGAAAGGCGCGGAGAGATTCGGGAGCGCGAGCCCCTTGTCGACGGCGGCAAGCGCGTCTTCGTCGCGTCCGACGCGCGCGAGATACTCCGCGTAAAGGGAATAGAGACGCGGCTCGTTTTCCGGGCAGATTTCGAGCGCCTTTTCCATATCGGCGACAGAGTCCTTCGCGTCGGATTGCAGTTCGGCGCGGTACATGTACGCCAGCGGCTTGACCTGGTCTTCTCCGGAGTCGTCTTCGCCGTTAATCGCCGCCTCAAACGCGGCTTTCGCTTCGTCCTTTTTGTCGGCGAGCATAAAGAGTCGCCCTAGACCGAGCTGCGCGGCGGCGATATCGGGACTATCCTTTGTCGCGGCGGTCAGATCGCCGATCGCGTTGTCGCGAAGCGCTTCCCAACCCGGGGGGAGCTGCGCAATATTGATGTCGGGATCCAAGAAAAGCTGCGCGAGCGCCAGTCCGCGATCAAGCTGCGCGGAAAGGCGAAGCTGACGCGCGTATTCGAGGTTGTCTTCGTCGAGTCCGAGTTTTTCAGCCTTATTGCAGAGCGAAACGACCTTCGTCAGATCGAGAAGCGTCGTCGCGGTCAGTTTGATTTCCGTCGCAAGGTTGAGCAGTTCTTCCGGAGAATTACTCTTCGCCGCGTCGCCCAAATCCTTTTCAACGGCCTGCTCGAGCGCGTTGGAGTCGTCCGATTTATCCGCAGGTTCCGACTCGTCGAATTCGATCTCGTCGCCTTCGGTTTTTTCCTGTTGTTCCGCGGCTTCCTTTTCGGCGCCGGGCGCGTCGTCTTGCGCGACGACGGCGCTTGCGCAAACCGACGTCAGTAGCGACGCGGCGACGGCGACCGTCCATAAACTCTTCCAAATTCGTGTCATATGTCTCTCCATGACGAACTGCGTCCGAGGGCGCGCGAGAATCCTTCCGCGTCGTCCGTTTTAAGACGCCGGATTTTTGCCAAATCAAGACGGTCAAAGACCGTCGAATGAAAAGCGCGTTTCAAAACAACGCGCCTCTTATATAGTTGTCGCGATTATACCGTTTCTTGCGGACCAAAACAAGATATTTCCGCCGAATATCGCGATTGAAGAAGACGGCGCGCGCGTTTTCCTTTGCGCGAAGAAATCTAACGCCGCTCGCGCTTGCAACAAGGGGGAAAGACGCGTATAATGGCGGACGCGGCGTCGTTGCGCGACGGACGCGTTCTCCGCGCGCCGACGTCGACCGTGCTATTCTATTTTGAGGTTGAAAAAATGATTATTGGTCCGGTTTTCGCGCGAGAGGCGACGATTGCGCCGCGCCGCGACAAATCGTATCTTGGCCGCGGCGTCTACGGCGGGTTCCTGCTGCTGACGATCTCCGCCGCGTGGCTTGTGACGAGCGGCTCGCAGCAGATCGTCGACGTCGGCGATTTCGCGAGATTCGGGTCGTCGCTCTTTACGCTTCTGGCGCCGCTGCAGCTAATCGTCGCGCTCTTCTTCGGCGCGCTCTTCTCCGCCGCGGCCGTGGGGCAGGAGAAGGATCGCAAGACGCTGCTGCTTCTGCTGCTGACGCGGCTTTCGAACAGCGAGCTCGTGCTCGGCAAGCTCTGCGCGGCGCTGTTGCAACTTTTTATTTTTCTCATCGTCTCGGCGCCGATTCTACTCATCGCGTCGCTGCTCGGCGGCGTCTCCTTCGCGCAGATCGCGCGCGTCTTCCTCGTGACGCTCTTTGCGACGTTCGCGGGCGGCTCGCTCGGGTCGTGCATGGCGCTCTGGCGCGATAAGACGTTCCAAGCGCTTTCGGCGACGATTCTCGCGCTCGCGATATGGCTCGGATTCTGGGAAGCGGTCGGCTACGGCGCGCTCGGGAAGGAATGGTTCGGAACGTCGACGGCGGCGATCGCGGGCGTCATGAGTCCGTGGCGCGCGATCCTTACGGCGGCGCGTCCCGACGATTTCGGGTTCGTCGCGTCCCTTGGCGAATGGATACGATTGGGTCTCGCGCCGGTCGCGCCGTTCCTCGGCGTCTGCGCCGCGTTCATCGCGCTCGTCAACGGCTTTGCGATCGCGATGTGCCGCGTCTGGAACCCGTCGCGCGAAACGATCAAAAACGCGACGATGGAGCAGGACACGTGGCGTCAGGAAGCGATTCAGGCGCGACTCGACCGTGAAGCGGCGGAACGACGTTCTCAAATCGACGGCAAACGCGACGACAACCCCTACGACAACCTCGCCGACAACCTCTTCGCGGTCGAAGAGACGCTCCGCGACGTCGAGACGCGCGAAGGCTCCGCCGGCGTCGCGGTCGTCGCGCGCGAGGTTCTCGCGAAAAAGTCCGGACTCGCGACGGATGAGTCGATCGAGACGGGCGTCGCGCCCGAAGGGAAATACGCGGTCGACGCGGCGGTCTCGTCGGTCGGAAAGGCGCGCCCCGTATGGAACAACCCGATTCTATGGCGCGAGATTCGCACCCGCGCCTACGGACGCAAGACGTTCCTCATCGGACTCGTCTACTTCATGCTCTTCGTCCTCTCCGTCTATTCGTTGCATACGACCTTCGCGACGGTCGCGACCCCGACGTTCATGCAGCTCGCGACGCCCGTCCTCCCGCTGATTCTGCTCTCGATGTTCCTGCTGAACTCGCAGGCGATTTCGTCGATGACGTCGGAGCGGGATCTCGGCGCGTTTCCCCTTCTCCTTGTGAGCGACCTTTCGCCGAAGGAATTCGTCTTCGGCAAGCTGATCGGCGCGTTCTACAACATGAAGGAAGCGACGATCTTTCCGCTGCTCTTGAGTCTCTACCTCGGCTGGAAGGGCGCGATGGACATGCCGAACGCATGGCGGCTCTTCTTCGGGATCGTCGTCCTGTACTTCTTCGTCGCGATGATCGGGGTTCACATCGGACTGCAGTACGACAACACGCGAAGCGCGGTCGCGACGTCGCTCGGCGTCGTTTTCTTCCTCTTCGTCGGCGTCGGCGTCTGCATCTGGACGATGCTCGCCTTCAGCGGTTCTTTCGAGGCGCAGCTTCAGCCGTTCCTCGCGTTTATGATCGGCGGCGGCGTCGGGCTTTACGTCGCGCTCGGGGCGCGAAACCCGTCGAAGGCGCTCGCGCTCGCGTCCTTTGCGCTCCCTCCCGCGACCTTCTACGCCGCGACGAGTTTCATGCTCGGCAAACCGATGCTCGTTTTCGTTTCGATCGTCGCCGCATACTTCTTCGCGACGCTCGCGATGCTCATTCCCGCAATCGACGAATTCGACGTCGCCACGGGACGCGCGACCGCCGACTGACTCTCTCGTTTAAAGCGGTCTAAGTGCCGAAAATAAAAAACCGCGAAGCGTTGAACTTCGCGGTTTTTTCATGCGTCGAGGGACGTTCGAGCCGTTCAGACGTCGGCGACGAATTCCGATTTGCGATTCGTCGCGACGTTCACCAGATCGAGTTTGTAGACGGTTCGCTTAATTTTTTTGCCGTCGTCGTTCTCTTCCTCGATCTTCTCGACGTAGCCCGCCATGAGGTAATCGATCTCTTCGCCAAGTTCGGCGACGAATTTTTCCCGTTCTCGGGGAATAAAGACGTTGTTGGGCGAAACGCCGCTCTCTTTGAGCGCGGATTGAACGGCGCTTTTTTCAAGGAGCCGGAAATTTCCCTGCTCTAGACGTTCGCGAGTCGCCGCTGAAAGATTCGCCGCGCTTCCTCCTCCCGCGACGCCGATGAAACAGACGACGAGCTTCTTATCGGAATGAAGGGACGCTTCGCGTTCGAGTTCTTTGAGCGCGTCTTTTGTCGCCTTGTTCGCCGCGCGACGATCCGCTTCGGGATCGGACGAATGAAAAACGTTCGCGACGGCGCACCCGTCGACGAAGGGAACTCCCGCTAAACACGCGCACGCCGCAAGAAAACGACGGCGAGCCGCGACCGTCTCTCGACCTTCGATTCCATCCAAACCCGTCGCAAATTTCCGACGCTCTCGCATTGCGGAGTCTCCTTTCTCCCATCGAGTTTGCGCTGCTCGTTTCCGCGCCGAGACCCCGACTGTTGACGTCCGGCGCCGAGCGCGCTACAATCGCCGCGTAACGCGCCCGCGTTCACCATAGTTATTTTCACCCCCTAGCGCAAGAGCGAACTTCGTTTTTTCCAACGCCCAATCGAACGTCTCAAAGACGTCGTCCGCCGGAGTAGACCTTGAACCGCCTGATTAGTCTCTTATTCGTCGAAAAAACGGTTCGACAATTCTGGGGTCCCTTCGCGTTTCTATTCGTCCTCTTTCTCGCCCTCGGCGTCGTCTGCCTGTATTTTAGAAACGATATTTTCAACCAGCAGGAATACGTCGTCATGCGCGAAAACATCCGCGTCGTCGCGCCTCCCTCGTGGATTACGGGCGACTTCGTGACGGAAACGCTTCAACTCCTTCCCGCCGAATATCGGGATCAGATTTGCGGCGAGAACGAAGGCGATTTGCGCCTCAACGCGAACGATCCTCGTCTCGTTGGAAATCTTCGCGCGGCGGCGCTCAAACATCCGCTCGTCGAGAGCGTTAAGGAAATCGCCGTCCACTATCCGGCGA
>CAMZHY010000280.1 GCA_947307005.1 uncultured Planctomycetaceae bacterium | reverse complement strand
GCCGCGACATGGCGCGCCCATGCCCCCGCATGGAATGAGACCAGCTCCCGCGCCCGACCGACGTCCAACGCCCGGCGCTCGAGGCTTCGGCCCCGCGCCCCACGATTTCGGACCCGCCTCAGCGCCCCATCGAGCTCCCATGCCCGGCGGACCACGAAATCAGCCCGGCGGCCCTCGAAGGTGAATCGTCAACTCTAAAACAAAGTGGTGGAAAGCGCGCGCCCCCCTGCGGTCGCGCGTTTTTTTATTCCCGCTTTTCACTCTTTTCCTTGCCGACGAAATTTTTTTGAGAAAAATTTATTTTTTGGCGTCATTTTTCTCCTGAAACGCATACATAGGGGTAGACGCGAACGGACGTCCGAGTTCGCCGCGCCTGATCGTTAAGAAATCGCAAACGCCGGTTTCCGTTTCATTCGGTTCCTTTCAACGCGTCGTAGCCTCGGCGAATCGTCCCGTCTATGCTCGCGTCGTCGAGATTCCGGCAATCTGTTCACTTAGTCGTTTTGAAAGGGCTTAATCATGAAAAAGGCAAATCCAATCTTCAATCGTCGTCTGACTGCAGTCGTAGCCGTCTTCACTCTAGGGGTCGTCCTGTTCGCTATCCCGCCGCGACAGGCAAGCGCGGCGGATTTCCGGCTTAGCGTTAATACGGGAAGCGTCGGAATCGGCGTCGGCGTCGGCAATCCCGGGTACTATGCGGTTCCCGTCGTGGTTCCGCGGTATCTCCCGCCTCCTCCGCCACGATTCATTCCTCCGCGACCGTATCCGCCGTACCCGCCTTATCCGCCCTATCCGCCTTATCCGCCCTATCCGCGACCGTACCCCGGCCCGCATCCGCATCCGCATCCGGGTCCTCATCCGCATCTGGGCCCTCATCCGCATCCGGGACCGCATCCGGGCGGACCGCACCCTGGAGCGCCTAGGTTTTAACCCTCTCGAGGTCTTTGCGCCTAAATGAATCATGATCGCGTCGTTCGCAAGAGCGGCGCGATTTTTTTTGACCGACCGTCCCTCCTTAATCCGTACAACGCGAATATTAGAAAAATACCGCTCTTGCTACGGAGAAAAATAAAATGTATTCTCCAATTCCCTCGACGTCGGGGTCTAAAGAGTCCGATTCCTAGACGGGGCGCGCCGCGTTTAGCGAAGCGTCTGCCGGCGTATGGACGCGTTCGTCGCAAAAGGAGTCGTAAAGGATGGAACAGACGATCAAAACAAAGATAAAAAAGAGAAACGTGACGCGACGCGTCTTCATCGCGACCGCGTTCGCGACGCTCGCGTCCGCGTGCGGGTGCAAGGCGTGGAACGAGAATCCGAACAACAAGCGATTCTGGTTCCCGACGCTGATTCCCCCGTCCCGTGAAGAGCAGGAACTGCGCGCCATGAATTTCCCGGAAGGGGGCGATCCTTACGTCGACGCCGAGGTTGGACCGCGCTCCCTTGCGACGCGCCCCCGAGGCTGGGACATGCAGCGTCCGCGAACGTCGACGTCCGCGTGGGAAGTCTCCGATCGCGACACGTTCGGCCCCCTCGGTCCCGACGACTGATATTGCGGTCGGTCAACTCTAAACGCTCAAAGGACGCTTGAAAAAAGCGTCCTTTTTTGTCGATTCGTCTCCCTTTTCAGCGGCAAATAATCTGAATAATTACATATTTTCTTCAGAAAACCAAGCAAGGTTTGAAATTTCTCTTTTCTTTTAATCTTCAAAATGCTATAATTCCGGCATAAAGCGGTTGATTCGCCCTAGCGGTTCCATCGAAATTCACGCGTTGGGAAGGGCGTCGTAAAAACGTCTCGTTCGCGTTTTGCGCGGTCGGACGTTTTGCCAGACTGAACTTAGCATAAAAAGGAGCGTTTGTTATGAAACGCGTCGTAAGAATATCGTCAAAGAGATCGGGCTTTACGCTGCTCGAACTTCTCATCGTTATGGCGATTCTCATCGTCGTCATCGGGATGCTCGGCACGACCGTCTGGGGACAGTATCGTAAAGCGTTGATCCGAACGGCGACCGTCCAAGTCCAAGACAAGCTCGCCAACGCGCTTGAACTCTTCTATATGGACTTCGGACGTTATCCGACTCAAGACGAAGGTCTCTATATCCTCGCCAATATCGACAATCCGAACGCTTCCCAGCAACAACCGCAGAACATGCAGGGTCAACAGGGCATGCAGGGTCAGCAAGGCATGCAGTCGCCCAACGGCATGATGGACGGAATGTACGGCGCAACCGAACGGCAATATGGGCGGCGACATGTCCGGAATGAACGGCATGGGAGGCATGGGCGGCGACATGTCCGGAATGGGCGGTATGAACGGCATGGGCGGCGCCATGTCCGGAATGGGCGGAACGAACGGCAATATGGGCGGCGACATGTCCGGAATGGGCGGCATGAACGGCAATATGATGGGCGGCAATATGAACGGCATGCAGCAACAGCCGCAACAACAGGTTTACAAACGCCCCAAAATCGTCGAGCCGTACATCAAAGAACAAGACCTTAAAGACCCATGGAATCAACCGTACCGTTACGAATGGCCGACGACGAAAGGGGACGGGAAAAAACCGGCGGTCTGGTCCTGCGGTCCCGACAAGGAAGACAACAACGGCGACGGCGACGACGTCATCAGTTGGGATTCCGAGGATACTTCCGGCTTGCAGCGCGCGCAGAATAACGCCAACGGAATGCAGCCCGGCATGGCGCCTGGAAACGTGATGAACCCTGGAGGCATGACGAATCCCGACGGAAGCATGATGAACCCCGGCATGATGAATCCCGACGGGAGCATGATGAACCCCAACGGCATGATGAATCCAGGAATGACCGATCCTAGTATGATGAATCCCGGCATGACCGACCCCGGCATGATGAATCCCGGCATGATGAATCCCGGCATGACTGACGGCGGAATGATGAATCCGGGCGGGATGAACCCCGGAATGAATCCAGGCGGAGGAATGAATCCAGGCGGGATGAACCCCGGAATGAATCCCGGTGGGGGAATGAATCCCGGCGGAATGAATCCCGGGATGAACCCCGGCGGGGGTATGAATCCCGGCGGCGGGATGATGTGATCCCGTTGTGATTGTCCGTTCAAAACGGCAAAGACCTCTTCCGTTATGGAAACGTTGTAAAGACGCGGCGCGGGCGTTTCCCGAGCCGCGCCTGTTTTATATGCGGAGTCCGTTCAATTCGCTCCTTGTCGATCATGAAAAGACCCTCGTTCACGCTCCTTGAGTTGCTGCTCGTTCTGGCGCTGATCGCGGCGATCTCCAGTCTTGGAGTCGCGGGATATCAGCGTCAATACGCGCGTTCGCAATTCAAAAGCGGGGTCGTCGGGATTCAAATTGATCTGAACCGAACGCGGCTCTTGGCGATGCGATCTGGACAGTCGTACATTTTCCGGTTTGTTCCGGGGACGGGCTTCTACGAAATCGCGCCCCTTCAGACGCTTCAGGAAGCGATCTACCGAATGAACGACGACGCGGTTTCGCTCGACGGGGCGCTCGGCGGCTCCCTCTATTCGGACGACGACGCGTCGCTCGCGTTCGCCGCCGGGGCGTACGACTACGCAGCGACGGGCGAACTCGGGGTCGAAAGCGCGTCGGACGATCTTTTTTCGCAGGAGAACGTTCTCGCCGACTTGGAGCAAGCGGGGCGCGGTCCTTCGAATAGCGTCGTCGGAGCGAACGCGTCGCCGCTGGGCGGGACGCTTGTCGGCGACGGGACGCTGGGAACGACGACGGGCGACCTCGGCTATCTCTCGGGAGTCGCCTCCGACGGACTCGGAACGGGGAGCGAATTTGCGCTCGGGGCGCCCCTCGGACTCGACGACGCAAACCCGACTCAGAGCATCACGATCCGCGAGATGAACTCGGAAGAACGCCAGATCGGCGCGACTCCGAACACGCTCGCATGGCGCGTCAACCTCGACGGACTCGTCGTTCGCAAAGAGGCGACGGGGGGCGTCGTCTTCACGTTCTCGCGCCTTTCCGATTCGACCCCGACGAATCTCAAGAAAAAGCGTCCTCGCGGCGCTCAGGACGCGCAAAACGCGCAGGGCGCCTTCGCCGACTCGATCGGGGAAGACCTCGGCTCGCGACTCGGCGGCAGTCTCTCGTCTCCCCCGACGCTCGGCGGAGGTTTAGACGACCTTGGCGACGAAGATGTGAACGACCCGACGAAATCAAGTCTTTGGTCGGATCCGATCGTCTTCTTTCCCAACGGACGGACGTCGACCGTCGTCGTCGGGCTCACAAGCGTCGGCAAATACGCGTATTATTCGGAAATCGGCGTTCGAGGACTGACGGGCTACGCGCGCATCTCCGCCATTTCGTCCGTTCCTGCGGGAACGCGCCCCGAAGACAGCGTTTTGACGCAAGACCAATATTTCCGACTCGCCCACCCCGGCGTCGCCAATCCCGACGCGGCGACGACTCCGGAACTCGCCGGAGGCGCGCTCGGCGGCGACGCGTACGCGTTCGACGCCTCGCGACCCGGCGCGGGGGGCGCGCTTGGACTTGAACCCAACCCGGCGCCGTACGACGACGGGTTCTCGTCGCTTGACGCGTCGGGCTCCTCGGGCGCCTCGGGCTTCGCGCCCAACTACGGATCGACGGAATGCCGTTCCGGCTACTCCTTCGGCGGCGGTTCGACGGGCGCGGACGCAAACTTCGGCGGCGGCTTGGCGACCAGCGGGACGAACGACTTCGGAAACGGGACGCTCGGGCTAGAAACCGGCGTCGGCGTAACGCCCGGACTCGGCGCGTTGCCCGGACTCGATACGACGCCGAGTTTGAACGGGGCCGCTTCAAACGCCGACGTTCCCGACGCGGGAGACGCTTTTGACGCCGGAACCGTCACGGCGACGCCGGCAGACGCGGACGCGTCGAAGACCCCGCGCGACGCCGCGCGCCGACGCGGAGCGGGAGGCGGCGAATGAAAAGACGTCGCGGCGCGTTCACGCTCCTTGAAATTTTGGTCGTCCTCGCGATTCTCGGGATGGGACTGGCGCTGATCAGCGCGATGACGCGCAGTTCCGCGCAGTATTCCGAGCGCGTCGAAGAGGACTCCGCCGTCCAGCTCGTCTGCGACAACATGATGAGTTCGATCCTTTCCGGAACCATGACGGCGACGCTCGGCGTCGAGCTTCCGATTCCCGACGCGCCGCGCTGGACGGTGACGACGGAACTCCTCGACGGTCCGATCCCGAGCGTCGTCGCGGTGCGAATCACGGCGCGGCGGTACGATCAGCTCGCGACGGAATCGACGGCGAATC
>CAMZHY010000279.1 GCA_947307005.1 uncultured Planctomycetaceae bacterium | reverse complement strand
GAGGTAAGAACGTGGGGCTTCGGCGTTCTCGTCGAATTTGAAAATGCGAGTTGGTTCCATGACAAGGCGAAAAGCCCCGAGGGGAGTCGCGACGCGTATTTCAAACTTTACGACTATTCCGTCGCGGCGCTTTGCGACCAGCTTGGTCCCGATATTTGGATCGGCGCGCACGCGATGGCTTGTACGGAAGGTCTCTGGGACGAGCGCGAGCTTCTCGATCATTGCGCGAAAGGCGTCAATGCGAAGACGGGCGAGAGTCCCATTCCGATCAAGTATTTCGCCGTTTCCTTCTACGACGACGCGCCGGATCGGCCGCATCCGTTGACGCTCGCGCAGACGGTCGCCCGGATTCGCGAACGCGCAAACGCCGTCGGTCTGACAGATTTGCGCTACGGCGTGGACGAAGGACGTATTCTCGCGAGTCGTAAAGGGAAGAACGCGGGGGATTTGACGTTTCGCATCGTCGGTCAAACGTATCAAGCGGCGTTCGACGCGCGGATTTTCAAGATTCTGATCGATTCAGATATCGATTATTTTAGCGCATGGAGCTATTCCTCCTCGGGACCTTGGGGCGGTTACCCCTTGATCGCGTATCGCGTCGCGCAGAACGTTGCGAAGTTCCGAAACGCGAAAGTTCTGAGCGCGACGGAAGAAAAAACGCTTGCCGACGGCGTCGATAGCGACGCTGTCGCAGCGTTTGACGAAAGCTCCGAGACGCTCCTTCTCATGGCGTACAACTTTAAGTACGATCTTAACTACGACCAGACGGCGGACGTTGCTTTCGACGTCGACGCGCCCTTTTGGAAGGGGCGACGCGTCAAGGTCGTTGAGACGACGATTGACGACAAGGAGAATTTCTTCTGCGACTGGCTCGCCGATAAGGAACGTCTTCGGATTCCCGACGATGCGTTCAGTTGGTCGCCCGACAGCGGCAACCTCGATATCGGGTGGATCGATCCTGAATATAAATCGCTATACGATAAAGAGCTTCGCGCGAATTATCTTGAAAAGGCCAACCGACCTCCGCGCGTTTTTGAACAGGAAAACGTTGTTGGAGAAGATGGAAAGATTTCGATTGCAACCACGCTTGATCGGCATGCGGTCGTATTCTACGCGATAACGCCGGTGGAAGAATAAACTCGTCGCTCGACGGCGTTCAAAAGAAGAAGGCGACTCTTCCGTTGAGAAGAGTCGCCTTCTTTTATTACTCAGAACGAACGAAGAAAACTATTTCTTAAAGACGCTCTTGTCGATTTCAAGCGCGATCGGACGATGATCGGAGGCGACGGGTTCTTCAACGACACGCGCGTTCTTAACCGCTTTAAGCCATTCCTCGGAAGTGATTTTATCCTGCGGATCGGCGGCGCAGATATAGTCGATGCGGATCGTCGGTTCGTTTGCGGGGAAAGTGAATTGGTCGGCGGAAAGGATCGTCCAATCCTTCTGGAGATCACGAATCGCTTCGTCGTTGGGCTGCGCGTTGAAGTCGCCGCAGACGAACGTCGGCTTATGTTGCTCCCTCATCTTGTTCGTGACGAGCGCGACGGTCAAATCGCGATCCTTTCTCGTCAACGACCAATGACTGCAACAGAAGACGAACTCTTCAAATTCGACGACGAGAAGACAACGTTCTTCTTCCGTTCCGGGGAGGGGAATGTATTCCGTTTTGACGGGCTTCTCTTTAGAAAGGACGCCGATTCCATACTTGCCGCCCTGGTAGTCGATCGCCGGGCCGAAAGACGGAGTCATGTCGGTCAATTTGGCGAGTTCGCCAAGGACGTCGACGCCCTTTGAGCGTTTCGTTTCTTTATCGAGTTCTTGAATTGCGACGACGTCGGGATTTTCTCGCTTAATGACGTCGGCGACGCGAGCGTAGTCCGTTTTATCGTCCAACCCCTTGGCGTTGCGGACGTTGTAGGACATGATCCGAAGATCGGGCGCTTCTTGCGCCGAGACGGAAGAACGAGAAAAGATTCCGACTGCTGCGAATGCGGCAATCGCGATCGTTAGAGAACGGAGAACGACGGCAAATCTAGATTGTTTCATGGAACGTCCTTTGTTGAGCGGCTCTGCGTCGCTTGGTAAAAAGAGGAGAACGACGACGAGTCAGAGCGGTTGGGCAAAGAACGCGACGAGCTAATTAAAGACTTTGACCAACCTGCAGATCTTGCTCCGCAATTTGCGTCCATTCCGCGAGAACTTCGGCGACCTTGCGGTCGAGTTCGTCGATTTTGCGGAGGAGTTCTTCGTGTTGGGTTTCTAAACGCCGCGCCGTTTTGTCGCACTGAGCTTGCGTCATGATAGGACAGGATATTAAAGGACTCCCGACGATCCCGCGTCGGAACAGGGAAACGCTCCCCAGCGACGACTGGATCGATTATAACGGCAGTCAATAATGAAAACAATCCTTTGCCTTATCGTCACGAGTTTTTAAAGAAAACGAGTCTTTCTTTTGTCGTCTGATTTAAACGAACAATAGGAATATTTTACCGAAACGTTATAACTGCATTGACGGACGCCTGCTAGCGGGCGCGCTTTTAAGCAGGGAACGTTTGTTTCATTCGTACCGTCGTCGCGTAAGTGAGAAAGCGAAACTCCGAATATTCCTCGTTAGGAATACCCGGAGTTTCAAAAGAGAGACGTTTGAATATTGCGCTCAGGCCTCAATTCAACGAGACCGTTTCTCCGCCGTTTCTGGTTGCGAGCGCTTTTATCGTATTCATGTCGATTGTCGCTGAAATGAATCTACACGAACCGTCTCCAAAGAGGAAGTTCGCACCCCCCGCGTGGTTGCTCGAGAATCCATGGGAATATCCGTCGTTATTGAACCCCGCGTGAAAGGTCCCCGCGACAATCGCGGGAATACAGCCGTCTCCCGCAGGCATTCCCGCCCATGTGGAGTAATGCATTTTTTAGCGGCTCGCTCGCCGACGAAAATCGTTGAACTCAATCCATCTGTAAAAGCGCTCGCGCCGAGAGCGCTGTTGTGAAAGAACGCGCCGTCGCTTTTAAATTCACGTCCTTCGTAGATTCCTCCGTCTTCGTACAATTCGCCGTCGTGAATATTTGTCGTTCCAATAGAAGCGACGTAGTTTGCCGACGCAAAAAGAGTCGAGCCGTCGACGACGTCGTGTTCATGACCATGGTCGATTCCGTCGGCATGCTCATGATCGTCATGTTCAAGAAGCCGCGAGTCTTCCAGCGTAAAAGTTTTTTCCGCGCTTGATTCGGAAGGACAACGATAGGCTGGGAGAAAGAGCGTTCGCGCTAGTTTGTTTCTTTCCGTTGAGATCGACTCCTCAAGATACACTTGCGAGTACAAATTGTTTTGTTCCATGAAGGGAAGAATGGCCGCGGCCCATCCCCAACCGGGATCGCCGAAGACGAGAGGCGACGTTCCGTTAGCCGCATAACCGCGCCAAGCGGACGGAAACGCGTTGTTTACGTCATGATAGTTTTGGAGCGCCAGGCCAATCTGTTTGAAGTTGTTCAGACACTGCATTCTTCGCGCCGATTCTCGCGCCGCTTGGACGGCGGGGAGCAACAGCCCGATAAGAATTCCGAATATTGCAATGACGACGAGGAGTTCGACCAAAGTGAAAGCTTGTCGTTGAGATTTTTCCGCGACGTATCTGCGGACTTCGGCGTGTAAGACGTTTTTTTTCATAGCGTTCAATTCCCATATAAAGCTCGATTCTCTTTCCTTTTCTTTGGAGAGAAATCGACGTTCTCTTTCTTGGATTAACAGAATTTCACCCCGACGCGCGTTTAGACGAACACCCCTGCCAATCCCAAAGTCCGCGAAGAGTCCTACTCTGTGTAAAACTGGTCGCTAGGGAGAATTGGTTGAGAATTGGCGTCGGCAAATACTCACAGAGAACGAATCGAATACCCCGCTACAGGAATAGACGACGCTCTCAGACGCGTTCAAAGGGCGACTTTGACTAGAGAACAGAGAATTGAGGCGGCTCCCGAGATCGGCGCAGAAAGACTCTATGCCGCGGGACCACGCGTTGTTCGTCGTTCCAGAGCCTTCTTTTGAATAGGGTAAACGCTAGGAACGCTAACGCGACGGTCGTGAAAAAACGGAAAACTGAAAAGAAATGGCAGGCGGGGCAGAAATCGTCGCGATGGCGACACTGATCGCAGAAATCGTCTCGTCCTATCGAGGGCGCTCCGTCAGAAATTCGAAAAACTACGAATTCTTGAGCAGGACAGGAATCGCACCCCATGCGAGCATGAAAGTGTAATTCAGCGCCGAAAAGAAATAGGAACGAGTAAATTAACGCAAAGAGGAATCTCGCCGTGCGAAAACCCTTCTTCTCCGCCAAAGACGTCAAACCGTATCGCAAGAAATACAACCGCTCAGAGTTTCTTTTGACTCTGCGCGGTTTATTCTTTAAAACATCTTGAAAGAACGACATGACGAATGCGCTTGACTGCGTTGACGCTAATTGCGCCCCTACGAGGGTCTACCTCTAAACATTCTAGTATGCGCGACCCCGACGTCAAGTTAGAGGAACCTTAAAACGAATCGTTTCACAATATGTCGGGGAGAGGACAAACCTAACGAGAGATCTGAGGGAGATTCCACGCCCTCAACGTCCCCTCTTGGTTGCAGACAAGGAACCTCTCCGCTTCACGCAGAGTAGCGCTTGAAGAAACTTTTTTGATGGAGCAGACGACGCCGTGTCGGAACGCGGCGTCGTCAAAGCTAGCGACGACGACGCGACGGGCGTTTGCCGTCGCGCCAGAATGGCGAATCTACGCGAAACACGCGTCAAACCTCAACCGGCGCGCGCTTAACGCAGGCTTCGATTTCCTTGTGGCAGATGGTGAGCGCGTCGCGCGCGAGAACGCCGTCGAGCATTGCGGACGGTTTGCCCGCGAGGAAGCAGTTTCGCGCTTCCGTAAGTTCGTTGACGAAAGGCGAGACGTCGTCGCCGGCGGGGAATTCGGGCTTCTCGATCGAGCCGTCTTCGTGAAGAACCGTGACGGGAACTTGATTGAAGCAGTCCGTGAAGACGGTCGCTTTCTCAAAGTGAACTTCATAAGAGAAGGTGAACGGACGCGCCTGCTGCATGATGCAACCGCTCGTTGCGGTAACGACGAGGTCCGGATCGTCATAGAGAAACTGCGAGTTAAAGT
This sequence comes from uncultured Planctomycetaceae bacterium, assembly GCA_947307005.1. Taxonomy (GTDB): domain Bacteria; phylum Planctomycetota; class Planctomycetia; order Pirellulales; family Thermoguttaceae; genus RUG369. Next base: position 142 of record CAMZHY010000279.1, on the reverse strand, counting down.
ACTCGGGGAGGTCTCCTCGAAGTCTCGCGACACCACGCGCTTGGCACCAAGCAGCTGCTCCATGAAGGCGTCGTACTCCTCCCGGTCCATGGGGCAGTTGAGGTAGTCGCCTATCCCCTCCTCGTAGCGGGACTGGGAGAAT
>CAMZHY010000278.1 GCA_947307005.1 uncultured Planctomycetaceae bacterium | reverse complement strand
AGTTCCTCGGCGAGGTAATCGTCGCTCATGCAGTGCAGATCGGAAACGCCTTCGCTAACGAGCGGATAGAGTTTCGAACGATAGAAGACGTCAAGCGCGTCGTCCAACGAAAGCTTATTCTTTTCCGCGAAACAATCGACGACTCTGGCGTATTTCATCTGCATTAAGACTGGATGCGCATGCAGTTTTTTTCGCTCCCAATAAGGATAGCCCGTTAGAGCGACGCCTCTCCCCTGAAGAACTTCCAGAATATCGTTGACAATATACTCCTTCCCCTGCGTATGCAATACGTCGTAACAAGGCGCGATATAACTCTTGAGAACGTCGCTCTTATCCGTCAAAATCCGGTACGCGGTCGCTCCGTCGACATGGAGCGCCGCCGCAAGATTCTCTATGCAGAAGACGACGAACTCCAGCTCGTCGGACGTTTTGATCGCGTTTTCCACAGCGGTTTTCCTCCTCCCGTCCATACGCCGTCCGGCGCCCAGCGCGGTTGCGGAGGGAACGTCGGGCGGTTTTGTCGGGTCCTCGCGCCGTCGTTTACAGTTTCTTGTAGATCACGAGCTGGAACGAGCGCGGGTCTTTGAGTTCGACCTTCCATTCGGCGAGTTCTTTGCCGGAGACGGTCTTCTTCGATCCGTCGTAGAACTCGAGTTCGTACTGGGCGGTCGGATCGATCGCGGGAAGTTCGAAGGTCATGGACTCGACGTCGGACTTGGCGCGGCGGAACGCGATCGCGAAGCCGTCGTTTTCCTCGGGGCGATGGAGCGACCACGCGCACCAGCAGTCGTCGACGGCGCTCGTCTCTTCGGTCAACTGATAGAAGTCGCCGAGGTAATAAGCCTTAAGACGCGACGCCCAGCCAAGCATTTTCTTATACCACGCGGTCTGTTCCGGGGTGAACTCGCGTCGCACAATACCGCCGTCGAGGTCGGTCGGCGTGAAGACGGTTCCGGAAGAAACGACGCTCATGAACCCGTAGTCGTCGAAGTCCGGGACGCAGTTCGACTCGCCCCCTTGGAACGGAAGAGACGGCGTCAGGTTCAGCGGCATATCCTGCCCGAGGGTGAAGCACGTGTCGCCCTCGTTTCGCCCGATGTCATAGTCGCTGCGGCAGTACGAGTGGGCGCGCTTGACCATCTCGAGATCGACGCGACGCCCGCCGCCGGCGCAGTTCTCCTGTTCGATCCACGGGAAGCGCGCGCGCATGTCGTCGAGGAACCGATAGATTCCTTCGACGTGCTTCGCTTCCGCGACGCCGACGCGATTCTCCCCTTCCGCGTTCTCAATCGCCGCCCAGCAGCCGGTCGGCTCCATATTGAAATCTTGACGGTAGATATCGACATGATGCTTCTCGATGATCGAGAAAATCGTCGTTTCAATCCAGTCGAAGGAGAGCGGGTTCCCGTAATAGCACATGCCCGCCTCTTCGCTGAAGGGGAACGCCTTCCGAATCGGGGCGCTTTCATGGATGCGCTCCGGCTCGAACCAGAGGAGGAATCGCTTGTTCGCCTCGTGAATCGCGTTCGCGATCGGAAGCAGGTCGCCCGTCGGGTGCGTGACCGTGTTCACGCGCCAGTCCCCGACGTACTGATACCACTCGCCGCCGCAGTTCGGATACGGGTCCGCTTCGTGCGGCGCCCCGTACCAGCCCGCGTCGACCCAAAAGACGTCGAAGGGAAGCTCGTTCTTGAGTCCGTAGTTGAGGACGTCGATCATCATCTTCGGCGTTTTATTGCCGCCCCCGGCGGTGAGCGCGACGATCGGCTCGCAAACCTTGCCGTCGGCGGTTCGCGGGCTGTTCTTCTGCGCCATATATCGGTGGACGACCGTCTTGAAGGCGCGGCGCGTCATGTTGTTACGTTCCGCGATCAGAATCGTCGGCTGACGCAGCGATTCGCGCGGCTTTAGCGAAAACTGAGTCCGCATCATTCCGAGTTCGACGCCGTAATTCCCTCCGTTGTTGACGAACGCGGCGCGCCAGCATCCGGTCCAGCCGACGCAGTAGAGGACGCCGTTGAGGTCGTCGACGTTCGCTTCGATATAGGGCGCGAACTCGCTCGACGAGCGCCCGCTCGGGGTCGAAAATTCGACCGATTCCGACGGCGCGAGCGTCTTGACGATCGGCTGGAAATCCTGCGGCGTACAGAGCGAGCCGACGAGTCCGTTAATCGTCACGGACGCGTCCTTCGACGGGAGCGGAACCTCCGCCGCGTAGACGCGGAGATCGGAAACGACGCCGGTCGGTTCTTCCGTCGAGAGGTTGCGGATTCGCGTCTCGAAGCGCGAGAAGTCGGGATAGGCCGCGTCGGCGGGGACGACCGTCACGTCGACGGAGACTTTCTTGTCGGGCGTTATGAAGCTCCAGACTTCGACGCCGTATTTGGTAAAGCTTTTTTGAACCGAAAGAGGGACGTCGGCGCCGTCGTATTTCATGGAGACGGACGGTTCGACGGCGAAGGCGGACGTCGCGGCGACGACGGACGCGAGCGCGAGAGCAATGGAGAGAATCTTTTTCATGGCGTGTTCCTGCGACCCCGAGCGCGCCGGCGACGCCGAGGGAATGGTTCAGACGCGTCTTGCGCGTTCGACCGGCGCTTTCAGGATAACGGCGAGAATCGGCAAAGTCAAGGATTTCGGGGTAAAAATCCGCGAGGAACGGATCGCGGTCTCGAAACGGGTCGGCACGTTTCATTTTGAGACGCCCTTATGGAAAGTCGTATCAAAACGCAACAGCGCGATTTTTGACGTTTGAGAACGTTGGCAAAAAAAAGAAAAAACCTGCGGCGTCTTTAAAAAAAGGTGGACGCGCCGGAAAAAAGGAACTAAAATGAGAAGTTGGGGGCGCGGCGAATCGTCGCGACGCGTCCTTCCGCCAACGCGCCGGGAACATTTGGCGCGTTAATTGCGTCGAAACATAAGTTATTAATAATATTTTCGGCGGACGCGCCGTTCTGCAGGCGGTCGCGTCGTTTTGCGTTCAATCGTCCGCGCCGCGACGGCGGCAAGATGGACGGGAGGAGTAGGTTGCCATGACCCACAGTCTGGATAAACGTCGCGCGCGCGCCGCGTTTCGGCGACGTCTTGGTTTCACGATGATCGAAATCATGACGTCCGTAACGCTCTCGCTCATGCTCATGTACGCCGTCGCTCGCATCTTCAGCCGCGTCGGCGGCACGATGAACGAGACGACCAGCATTATGCAGGCGACGAACTCGCTCAGAAACGCTAAGAACAGACTCACCGCCGACCTCGAAGGGATCACCGTCGATCCCGTCCCCCCGAGAAACTCTAGGCTAGGCGACGGGTACCTCTGCTACGTCGAAGGCATGGGCGCGCCGATGCATCGGCTTTATAACGGCGGCTACGACTCTTTTCCTTCTAAGCCTTTTTCCACTGCTTGCATCGCGCTTGATTCGGAGCGTTACCAACACTACAAGGGGAGGTCGGGAAGCGATTACACAGACTGGGTTGACACCACGGTCGGCGACGTCGACGACAGTCTCTCTTTCCCGGCGCGCGCGCCTGTTGATAGACAATTCAGGGGGCGTTATATCCGACCGATATACGATGAAACCGGGGCGATTACCGGCGGCGTTCCTGATACGTTCGAGTCGGAGGTTGCCGAGATTGTCTGGTTTGTTCGAGGAACAACACTCTACCGTCGCGTGTTGCCAATTCTTTCTAATGAACGTTTGCAAGAAAGTCTCTACGCGCTCCGTTTAGCCGGCAATCAGGGAACAATAAACTGGGACAAGGACACTGTTTACGTCTCCGAGCCTCTGAATGTGCCTAATCCTAATCCCGATCCTCTCTGTGATTACGGATGTGGTTTTTTCCGTTTCTACGACGTCTCAGTTCATCTTGATGAATATGGTCGTCTTGTTGCCAACGACACCAGCGATTTGACCAATCGCGCGAATCGCTACGGATATTGGAATCCCTTTGGCGTCAATGGGCAAAAGAGTTCCAGTCCTCTCTCTATTCACGGAAAATACGACTTTATTAGTGGAAAATACGACGGCGACGCATGGTATTGGCTTCGAATGCCGACACTTCAGGAATGCGTCCAAGAATCTTTTAGAGCGGGAGCTCCGTTTGGTCGCGGTTCCTACGCCTATTTTGCCTACCCGACTGATACGGACGAAACGGCCGTTTGGAAAGGTCCTGCCCAAACGTTGAATTTTCAGCAAAACGACTCTGAGGGGAGTCCTCTTTCTGCCGGAAATCACTCGGGGGCTGATCTCCCAGCAGTTCCCGCTAAGGTTACCGACACAGACCCCAATCCGGAGCCGTTTGTAGACTTCTGGAACAATCCCAATTTCTGGGACGAAGTTGATCCTGAGACGGGCGACATTCGCACTGCGGTCAGCGATAACGTCTTCAATCAAGACGTCATACTTACGAACGTGCTAAGTTTTGACGTCAAAGCGTGGGATCCCGACGTCAACGACTACATTGATCTCGGTTATGACTATGATAGGCGGGACGGGGTTGGAAATCTAGTTTTCGCAAACCCCATGAATGCCGCCAACGATCTCTGCTCAGGGGGGCGCTATTTTACCAGAAATTCGCCCCTTGTCCCCTATCCGCTCCCCTGCGTTTACGACACGTGGACCGAACAGTATCAACGCGATCTATACGCATCTGATTATGAAAACGGAACCGCTTTTTCAAACGGTTCGATCGCGGACGTCTCTTTGGACGGCAAGATAACCTCGGCGCAGCTCAAGGACTATCCGCCGCCGTACGACGTGCCGCTCAAGAGTCTCCAGATCGAGATCCGCGTCTTCGACCCGCGCAGCAAGCAGATTCGCAACGCGACGTTTATCGTCGACCTCACGAAATAACGACTCGCGCGAAATCGACGCGACTTATAACCGCCGCCCGCCCCTTCGGAAAACACCCCCGGAGGGGCGGGCGGTTTTTTATTTGCTTGCTTCGGAGCCACAGGGAGACAAATGGCTCGCCAAATATTCTGAATAGCGCGCCAAATTTAGAAAACGCCGAAACGCGTTGACTTATTAAAACGGTTGAGAGATAATACGCGTTATTGGTTTAGCCTGTCCCTCAAGAAGCGTAAACGATTCGGAGACAGAGAGTGGGAGCGAATCGAGTCAACATTGGAAAAGAAACCGAGCAAATCGAGTTTAAAAAGAGTACCGCCGAACTCAAGGGCGGTGTTATTTCTATCGCGGCGATTCTTAATAAACACGGTTCGGGCGATCTCTATTTCGGCGTCAAGAACGACGGCGAAGTCATTGGTCAGACGGTCAACGGATCGACGCTCCGAGACGTAAGCCAAGCGATACGAACGAATATCAGACCCGAAATCTA
>CAMZHY010000277.1 GCA_947307005.1 uncultured Planctomycetaceae bacterium | reverse complement strand
GCGGCATGGGCGGCTACGGCGGCGGCATGGGCGGCTACGGCGGCGGCATGATGGGAGGCATGGGCGGTATGATGGGCGGCATGGGCGGCATGCGCGGCTACTGATCTCCTAAGCGCCAATCCTGCGGGACCGTTTCCGTCCCGGGTCTATCCGGAATGAACAGCGAAGGGCGTCGTTTCACAACGGCGCCCTTTTTGTATCGCCGTTTGTTCCCGTTTGAGTCGAATTCTTCGCCGTCTTGGGAAGAAACGTCGCGGCGAAAAAATACGATTACGCGTTAAGCAAATAGAGAACCGTCGCCGCAATCGCGCTCGTCGCGCCGACGAGCGCCTCGTAGGGGATTAACCGCAGTCTTTTGCCGAAGGACATATACGTCGCGTCCGCCGTCGCCAAGAAGAACGCGCCGTGTGGAAAAGAGTTCAACGTCGTCGCGCCGGAGTTTATCATCGACGCGGCGTCAAGAGACGCGATCCCTTGATCGGTTAACGTCCCCGCAAACGTCTGCGCGGCTAACGTCGCGCCCGCCGTCGTCGACGCTGTCGCGCCGGAAAGAAGAACGCCCGCGAGCGGCGCGATCATATACGCGTGAACATGGAGCGCGTGAAGCGTTTTGACAAAATCTTGCTCCAACGTCGACGAGCCGATTATTCCCGCGACGGCGCCCGTCCCGATAAATAGAATCGCGACGCCCGAAACTCGAGAAAGACCGTATTTCGTCGTCTCAAACGTCTCCCGAAAGCGCCTTGTGGCGATAAGACACGCCAATCCCCCCGCCGGCAGCGCGACGATGGGATCGACGGAAATTCCAAAGAGAGGACGCGACAACAAGAGAAATAGCGCGACGAACGGCCCGGTTGCCGCCGCCGCAAAGGACGGGAGACTTCCAGACGAGTCCTCAACGTCGATTAGTCTAATGATTTGTCCGTTTTTCCTGCGCGCAAGAAGTCGCGCCAGCAGAATCGTCATGAGGAACGCGGCGATCGCGGGAAGGAGACTCTTCGCCATGAGCGACGTCAGTTCGACGTTGAACGCTTCCGCCGTCGCGATCGTGCTCGGATTCGGCGAAATAAGGTTCCCCGCCTTGCCGCCGCCGAGCATTGCGAGCGCGACGCTTTCTTTATTCAGGTTCGCCTTTCGTCCGACGGCAAGCGCGACCGGCGCGACCGCTATCAGCGCGATATCGACAAAAACGCCCGCGACGCAAAGAAGCGTCGCGGCGAGGGCGATCGCGGAAATCGCGCGTCTCGCTCCAAACGCCTTGACGATCGTTTCGGCGATTTTCTCCGTCGACCCCGATTTAATCATCGCCCCGACAAGAACGCCCGAGGTAAGGATGAGAAAGATCGGACGCGTCATCCCGTGAATTCCCCAAACCATCGAAGAGACCGTCGCGTCGAGTCCGCCGCCGCCGAGAACGCCGCCTAAAATCGCGCCAAGAATAAGGGCGTAAAAGGGCGGCGCGTTAAAGATGATCAGAAAGATCGCGACGACAAGTCCTATAAGAGCGCCAAATGAACTGAAGCTCGGGGGCGTCACTTGTTGTTTCTCCTTTTAAACGACCGATCAATCGGTTTGAAGGGCGGCTGTCTTATCAGCAATTCTCATTCCGACGCGAACGAGACGGAACATCCGGATCGCGCCGAAATAATAGAGTTCCTTCGCCCGAGCCATCGCCGACTCCAACGACGTCGGCGCGTCGACCGTCGTCGCGAAAGACTCGATCCCATCGTCGAAAAGAGCCGCCGCGCCCTCGCCGAGAGAACCGGAGAGCGCGACGGCTGGGATTCCCAATTTCTTCGCGCGACGACCGACTCCTTGAACGACCTTGCCGAAACGGCTCTGTTCGTCCGTTCGTCCTTCTCCGGTCACGACGAGGTCGACGCCCTGAAGTCGCGAGTCAAAATCGACGAGATCTAAGACGACGTCGATTCCCGACTTCATCGCGCCCTTGAGGAACAGCGCCGCGAACGCGCCGAGTCCGCCCGCCGCGCCGCCCCCGACGATCTCGTTAGGATCGACGCCAAAATTCCGACGAAGCGCCGCCGCGTAATTGACCATCCCGCGCTCAAGGCGTTCGACGACTTCCGGCGTCGCGCCCTTCTGCGGACCGAAAACGCGCGCCGCGCCCCGAACCCCGGTCAAAGGGTTCGTCACGTCGTTCATGACGGTTACACGCGCGTCGCCGAGTCGCGGATCGAGTTCCGAGACGTCGATCTCCGCGACGCGCTCCAAATCGCGCCCGCGTCCTTCAAGTTCGTTTCCTGACGCGTCGAGAAAACGCGCGCCCAGCGCCCGACCGCACCCCATCCCGCCGTCGACGGTCGCGACTCCGCCGAGCGCCAGCGCGATATCGCGCCGCCCTTGCTCAAGCGCGTCGCGGATTAGCTCGCCGGTTCCGTATGAAGTCGCTTCAAGGGGATCGCGGCTATCGCGAGGAACGAGCGTCAGCCCCGAAGCGGACGCCGCTTCGATAATCGCCCGACCGTCCTTTAACGCCCCGTAGCTCGCTTGAATCGGCGTCATTAGCGGATCATGCGCGCCGACGACGCGTTTAACGCCTCCCGACGCGGCGAGAATCGCGTCCGTCGCCCCTTCGCCGCCGTCGGCGACGACGACGCTCTCACACTCGACGTCGCCAAAAACTTCCCGCGCCGCGCGCGTTAACATATCGGCGGTTTCTTCGCTCGAAAGGGAACCTTTGAACGAATCGGAAGCAAAAAGTAATCTCATAGAACGCCCTCGCGTTAAAAAAGCCGCTGTAACGTCGCGCGTCTCCTTTATAAGACAATATGCAAACGATTGGTCGATTTCAACGGTAAAAGTTTACAACCGCCGGACAAGGTTTTCTCAATTCAAATCACGCTATTGACGTCAAAAAGTCGCGCCGTATAATCCAAATCATTATTGGAACATAATCTATTTTAGCATCCTATCCTCGTTTTAATCACTCGCCAGTCTTATGTACTCTGTTGACAAAATCACGCTCAACCGAAATCCGAGAAACGCTATCGTCTCTAAAATTCCGGAAATATCTTCCGGTATTAAAATGTACGACTTTGATTCCGCGTTTATTTCGGGACTTCTCAAGACGTTTACGCCGAGTAGGATTCTAGAAGTTGGCGTATCCAACGGCGGAACGACCGCCGTTATTTTACAATGTATGAAGGAATTAGGAACGTCCTTCTCTATGCGTTCCGTCGATATTTTAACCCAAGCGTACGACGGTTCTCAATGTGAAATTGGCTATTTGGGAAAGAAAGCGGCCGAACTTTTGGACGTGAAGGATTATCGTCTCTACGGAGGAGTCGTCTTGCCGCAAGTCATTGAAACGCTCGCCAGCGAAGGCAGTTTTGATTTTCTGATTTTAGACACGGCGCACACGTTGCCGGGCGAAGCGTTAGATTTCCTAGTCGCTCTTCCCTTTCTAGCGCCCAACGCCGTCGTCTGCCTTCACGATATTCGCCAAAATCAAAAATTTCCGCCTTCGCCCTACAATATTGCGAGCAACGTTCTGTTCAATAGCGTTGTAGCCGATAAATACGTCAATACGGACGAAACGCGAGCGCCTGATTATTATCCTAACACGGGAGCTTTTAGAATTACGGAGGACACTCTTAAACACGTCAATAATGTTTTTGGGGCGTTAACACAAAATTGGCTGAGTGGACTCGACGAAGAACAACTTCGCGCTTATAACAACGTTATCACTCGACATTATCCTCAGGAATCTCTTTGGATTTACGAGAAAGCGGTCGTTATGAATCAAAATTCCCTCCGCTACCTCGCCGCGCAAAACCAAAAGTCTGAGGAATGTGGATTTGCGAAAAAGCTCGTCGGAAAAGTTACGAGAAGAATCGCAAGAAGAATTGGATTCTGAAAATAGCGACTATTTCGCAGGCGCGTTAGCCTGACGGTCGGCGTTTGCAGAGAATTCCATCGCAGGGTTCCGAAGTCTTTCGGCGTTCCTTAGGTTGTTCTAGCGAATAAACAACTTAGGGCGCCTTATTTTGTCTCATTACACCGAGAGTTTTACCATGGCGAAAGTCCTTCTTACCGGCGGCGCCGGATACATTGGTTCGCACACCGCAGTCGAGTTCCTTGAAGCGGGAATCGACGTCGTCGTCGTCGATAATTTCAGCAACAGCTCTCCGAAAGCGATTAAACGCGTTGAACAGATCACCGGCAAAAGCGTCGCGCTTTACGAAGCGGACGTTTGCGACAAGGACGCGACGCGCAAGATATTCGACGAGCATCGACTCGACGCGGTCGTTCATTTCGCGGGCTACAAAGCGGTCGGCGAATCGGTGAAGAAGCCGGTCGAGTATTATCGCAACAACCTTGATTCGGCGCTCGTCGTCTGCGAACTCATGCGCGAATACGACGTTCGCGGGATCGTTTTCAGTTCGTCAGCGACGGTTTACGGCGTTTCCGAGAACGTTCCTTTCAAAGAGGACGCGCCGACGGGCGGCTGCACGAACCCTTACGGGTGGACGAAGTACATGATCGAGCAGATTCTCAGGGACTACGCGAACGCGACGCCCGGCGTTTCCGCGACGCTTCTTCGGTACTTCAACCCTGTCGGGGCGCATCCGAGCGGCGAGATTGGCGAAGACCCCTACGGAGAGCCGAACAACCTCGCGCCCTACGTCTGCCAAGTCGCCGTCGGACGGCTGCCGCTCCTCAGAGTCTTCGGCAACGACTATCCGACGCCCGACGGAACCGGCGTGCGCGACTTCATCCACGTCGTCGATCTCGCGAAGGGGCACGTCGCGGCGTTCCAGCACATGAAGGAAGGCGTTCGAACATACAATCTCGGGACGGGGCATGGATACAGCGTCTTCGATATGATTAACGCGTTCAAGCGCGTCAACAACGTCGAAATTCCTTACAAAATCGTCGACCGGCGTCCCGGCGACGTCGCGACGAGCTACGCCGATCCGTCCCTCGCAAACAGCGAGTTGGAGTGGAAGGCGACCCTCGGACTTGACGACATGTGCCGCGACGCGTATAATTGGCAACGCAAAAATCCTAACGGATATCGCGATTAACGGGCTTTTCGGACGTTTCCCTCCGAGCGTTCCGTCCCCTTCCCTCGCGCGTCCCCGTAGCTCAGTTGGATAGAGCGACGGTTTCCTAAACCGTAGGTCGCAGGTTCGAATCCTGTCGGGGATATTTATTCTTACCCGGCGATCCCCCGAGCGGGATTGTTTCGCGCAGTCGAATAAAATTTCTCTCGACGTCTTCTTTTTGTTGTTTGTCTTGATTCCCTGAGTCATATCCAAAAGGTCGCGTCGCCCGCTGTTACGGGACTGTCAAGCGAAATTGCTACAAAAAATCGTCGAAAAGACTTGTAAACGAC
>CAMZHY010000276.1 GCA_947307005.1 uncultured Planctomycetaceae bacterium | reverse complement strand
AAACTATCTCTCACAAATACTTGTTGAATTGATAAAGCTCGCGAATCTGATCATCACGCTCTCCCGCGCGGCGGCGACGCGCTTCTCCTGATCCGGGTCGACTTCGTCGCCGCGAAGGTTGGGACGCGCGATCCCCGAGAGGAGCGTCGCGACGAGGCAGAGCGCCGTCAGAAGCGTCGTCGAGACTTTGCCGGAATTGGCCGCGGGGGACGCGTTTCGCTCCGCTTCGGACGCGGCGACAACGTCCTGTTTCGGCGTTTTCACGCCTCGTCCGCGATAGACGAGGAGCGCCGTTCCCCACACGATAAAGAGACACGCGAGATATTTCAGCCCGCGCCCGGGATCGTCGTTGAGCGCGATGATCGTGTAATAGAGCGAATCGCGCGGCGCGGATTCGCCGGGGAGCCGCTTGCCTTGAACGACGTCGTCAAACTCCTTGTCGCCGGGTTTGTAAGGGCCTCTAAAGGAATCTTGATACGCCCAGTAAACCTTAGAGGACCCGGGCGCCTTCAGCGCTCCGGGGCGATTCATCTGAATCAGGACGTCCTTTTCCGCGTCGGTCGCGACGGCCTCGGCGCGTTCCTCGGGCGTCGTTTCTTTGGGAAGGAGCCTGACGAGGCTCGCGAAGGACGCGGGCGTCGAGGAACCCGGCTCGTAGGTCGGCGTGAATTTCTTGACGTAAAGCGCGACTCCAAGATCGATTTCACGATCGGTCAGGCTTATTTGGACGCGCCGCGATTTGGACGCGACCGTTTTGGTAAGATACCGTATCTGCGCCTGATCGACGCTTTCGAGCGGAATCGTTCGGAGCCAAAAAGTTTCCGAAACGTCGTCGAGCGCGACGCGCAGCTTGAGTTTCCCATAGAACTCGGTCGCGTTCTCTTTCGTGAAAAGGGTTGGAAGGAGTCTCGCTCCGAGTTCGTCTTGAGGCGCGAACGAATCGATTGTCAACGAAACGAGACGGTCGTAGGACGTTTGAGCGTCGCCAAGATCGAACGCGACGGGCGCGGTTTTGAACGTTCCTTGAGCCTCGTCGAGAGACGACGTTTCGAGCGTTCCGACCGCGTAAAAACCGGGTTCTCCGTAGCGGTATTGAATCGTTCCGTCGTTTCCTTGCATGAGTTCAAGACGCGGTTTGCCGAGATTTTCGGCCCATTTTCGCCCGTAGATATTGTCTTCGTTTTCCGCGGGCGCGGTCCACAGCGCGCCGTAGACGCGCCCCGATTCGTGGTAGCGGTTGCGTTCGGGGAGTTCGGAGAAGAGCGTCGTTTCGACGGCGTCGCCTTGGGGCGATTCGAGCGTGAAGACGGCGGTCGTCCCTTGAAGCTCGTCGATTCCTTGAATTTGCGTCGGGGTCAAACTGAACGCGAGGAAGCGCCATCCGGTCTCGCCAAGCTTGAGCTTTTGGGCGAGTTCTTCAACTTCGACCGCGCGGCGCGACGTTTCGTCGAGCGATTTTTCAAGGACGTCGATCAGTTCCCGCGACGTTTTCGAGACGCTTTCGAGCCGCGCCCACGTCGCCGCGAGGTAGTTTAACGTCCGCTGACGCGTATATTCGCGGAGCGTCTTTTGATATTCGTCGAAACCTTCGCCGGGACGTCCGTCGGGATCGGTCGCGGCGTCGGCGGCGGTTGCGAGCTTGTCGCCGAGTTCGCGGAGCTTCCGATCGCTCTCTTCGAGCGTCTCGTTCGTCGTCGCCTGAAGCGGCTTGAGCCGCGTCGCCTTCGTCGCGACGTCGGTCGCGGAATCGGCGTTTTGCGCGTATCGAACCGAGACGCGACTGAGCGCGGCGGCGGGCGAACCGTCTTCCGTCGCGGGCTGGGGCTGAGGTTCGCTCGGCGATTCCTCGGCGGCGGGCCGAGGCTCGCCGGAAGGCTCTTCGACGGTCTGCGCGTCGGACGCGGCGTCGGTTTGCGTTTCTTCAGACGTCGCTTCGTCGGAGGCGGGCGTCGGTTCTTCCGCCGGATTATCGGACGGCGTTTGCGTCGCGTCGGGCTCCGTTTTCTCGGGTTCTTCGGGAATCTCCGCGTTTTCGACGTATTCAAGCTCTTGGCGTAGACGTCGATCGATTTCTTCGCGCTGGACGGCGAGCGTTTGCGCCTGGTTCTCGAGGTCCCCGTACTGGGCGAGTTTTCCGAGATCGTCGAGCGCAAGGTCGAACCGTTCGCCGTCGATCGAAAGAACGACGCGGTTTGTTTCGCCGTTTTCGGGGACGAGACGAGCGAACGCGCTCGCCTCGGCGCTCGAGTCCGCGAGCGAGTAGACGACGCGAATTCCGTCGTCGAGAGTCGCGCGCTGCGATTTGCGCGTCGTCGCGAGCGGGTCGCCGCCGATGACGGACGCTTCAAAGGGGAACGCGAGCGTCAGTTTCTTCGCGACGTCCTTCCCGTCGCGACCGCGAACGACGAGCGACCCGGTCAGGTCGGGGACGGGCGCGTAGTCCGCGCAGGTCGCGTATTCGAGCGCTTCGATTTTGAGCCCGTCGGCGTCGTAAAGAACGCCGGGTTTCGCGCGGCGCGCGAATTTCGACGCGAAATAGGCGCAGCGCTGGCTAACGGCGGACGCTTTTTTCCCGAGACGGTTGAAGAATTTCGTTTCGGGCTTCGTCGCGAGAATCGGGTCGGCGACGTCGGCGCGCCATAACTCGGCGGACTCTTGGTCGCGCCAGTTGAGAGGGCCGCCGGAGAAGGGAATTTCGACGTCGGTCGCGTTCGGCGCGGAGGACGTTCCATCGGCTCCGGCGCTTGCGGCTCCGTCGAGAATCCGGACGCGCAGGAGTCTCGAATCGACGTCGATCGCTTTTTCCGCCGCGGTTCCCTCCGCGATCGTCGCGCGGGCGCGCGAGCTTTTCGTCGCGGTGACAAGACACCCGACGATTAGGAGAACGACGCCGACGTGCGCGAGAAAGAAGGGGGCGAGCGCGCGATTGACGCGCGGTTTTCCGTCGACGAGCAGGACGAGTTTCGGAATCCGCGCCAGCGCGGAACACGTCAAATTAAACGCCAGCGCCGCGATCAGCGCGTAGAACCACGGGGACGCGTAGACGAGATACTGCGCGGCGGGCGTCCCCATTTCGCGCTCGAGAAAGGTCGCCCAGCCCATGACGAGCGCAAGGATCGTCATGAGAACGATTCCGAGGGAAATGGCGCCGAAGAAATGAAACGTCGCGCGGAGCGCCCGGCCAAAAGAACGATTCGACGCGGTCATCGCGTTCTCCATGATAGTTCTCGCCCGAAACAGGGCTGGATCGTCATAAAAAAAAAGCCGACAAGACGGACGTTCGTCGTTTTGTCGGTCGTTAGACAAAGCGCCGTCGTCGGCGACGCGGCTCGTTTAGACGACGAAATAAAGGATCGCCGCGACGAGCGCGAGGAAGAAGAAGAGCCAAAACGCGACGCGAAGCGCGTGGCGAACGAGTTTTTTCGGCTCTTCATTGCGCGACGCCGCGTAGCAGAAGGAAAAGGCGAGCGCGAGCGGAATCGCGAGCCACATCTGAGGAAAGTTCAATAGTCCGAAGAGCGCGGGCGCGTCGAACATGTTTCGGTCTCCGTCCTAAGGCGACGACCGACCTGCGCGCGCGCGTCGGTCGGCCGCCGTGTCGAATAACGTCGAGCTTCAGTTTTTGGGAACGATCCGATCGAAAGGCAGGTAAGGACGCAGCGCTTTGGGCATGACGATCGTTCCGTCTTCGCGCTGTCCCAATTCGAGAACCGAAAGGAGCGCGCGGCTGATCGCGACCGCCGTGCCGTTGAGCGTGTGGACGTATCGCGTGCCCTTTTCGCCCTTGACCTTAAAGCGCGCGTTCAGGCGGCGCGCCTGGTAGTCGGTGCAGTTCGACGTGCTCGTCACCTCGCCGTACGCGTTGCGGCCGGGCATCCACGCCTCAATGTCGAACTTGCGGTACGCGGGGCCGCCGAGGTCGCCCGTAGCCGTGTCGACGACTTGATAGGGAACTTCCAACTCGTCGAAGATTTCGCGCTCGATCGCCAGAAGTTCTTGATGGAACGCTTCGCTCTCTTCCGGAAGGCAGAAGACGAACATTTCGACCTTGGAAAATTGATGGACGCGGTAAAGACCGCGAGAGGCGCGCCCCGCCGCCCCGGCTTCGGTGCGGAAACAGTGGCTCACGCCGCAGAGTTTGAGGGGGAGCTTTTCCGCGTCGACCGTTTCGTTCGCGAGGATTCCGCCGAGCGTAATCTCCGCCGTCGCGATGAGGCTCAGGTCCGTGTTTTCGATCGAATAAATCTGCGTTTCGTTTCCACGAGGAATGTAGCCCGTCCCCTGCAACACCGAGTTTTTCGCCAAATCGGGCGTGATCGTCGGCGTGAAGCCCTTCTGGACGAGCTTGTTGATCGCGAACTGTTCGAGCGCGAGTTCAAGAAGAACGGCCTCGTTTTTGAGGAAATAAAAGCCCGCGCCGGCGACGCGCGCGCCGCTTTCAAAGTCGATCAGATCAAACTTTTCGCCCAGTTCGACGTGATCGAGCGGTTTAAAGCCTTCGGACCATTGGGGCAGAGGCGTCTTGCCGTAGCAAACGACCGTGTTGGAACCGTCGTCGTTTCCGATCGGACAGTCGGGGTGCGCCATGTTCGGGATCGAACGCTGGACGGCGTCGAGTTCGATTTCGATTTCGCGGACGGCCTGCTGGAGCGCGGCGAGTTTCTCGCGAACGAGACGTCCTTCTTCTTTTTTCGCTTCGCGCTCTTCCGGAGTCGCGCACTTGCCAATCGACTTGGAAACGACATTCGCTTCTTGATTGCAGGCTTCGACCTCGCGCTGTTTTTCACGGCGCGACAGTTCAAGCTCGACAAAGCGATCGACGTCGGCGACCACGTTGCGGTTCCGACAGTTGAGTTTGACGGCGTCAACGTTCTCTAAGATGAATTTACGGTCAAGCATTGCGACACATCCTGTAAAATAAAGTCGAATTCGCGCTAAACGCGCGCGAACTCCGGGGCGTCGAAGGTTCGCCGAACGCGGCGACGCCTTCGCGTTGATATTATAGCGTCTCTCAACGCTTTGAAAAGGCGAGCGACCCTCGAGGCTCGCGCCGCGCGATCCGTCCGCGCGCGCGTTCTCGATTGATCTTTCGCAGCGTCGGCGCCGTCCGGGATCGGACTGATCGTCGCGGACGAGCCACAGCGTTTTGACGATCTTTTCCGCCTGATCCGGGTCGCCCAGACGACAGTAGACGTTAATGGTTTCTTCTTTAGCGTCCCACCATTCTTCGGAACCCTCCGGAAGGAGTTCGGCGACGTCGCTCCATGCGGAGAGCGCGCGCCGGAGCGCTTTTTCGTCCTTTTGCGCGGCGAGAATCCTCGCGATTCCGCGCGCGACCGCGACGTTCTGCGGATCGCTCTGGCGAAGACGC
>CAMZHY010000275.1 GCA_947307005.1 uncultured Planctomycetaceae bacterium | reverse complement strand
TGACGACTTCACACCCAAGAAGACGACCAAGAGCCGAAAAGGACACGCCGGTGTTTCCGCTGGTCGCTTCGACGATTGCATCGCCTGATTTGAGCTCTCCATTAAGGATCGCCTTGCGTAGGATATGCGCGGCCATCCGGTCTTTGATAGAACCGGTAAAATTTAGGTATTCCGCCTTTGCCATGACCGTTCGCGGTTTGCCACGCCAAAGAAGGTCAATCTTCAGCATTGGAGTCGAGCCAACTAAACCGTCGAGACTATTGAGTTTTTCCAGCGCGTCCATGGTTGTCTCAAAATGGGTGAATCATTTGAGCTGGGAAACGAGGAGTCTTCAACATTTCCCAGCGATTCCTATAAGGTGAAAAAGCCCTCTTCTCGAATCGTCATTTTTACGTTTGCGCTTGAAAATATCTTTGCTTTACGGATAAACCGAATCAAAACGCAAAAGAAAACGAGAAGACTTTCAGGGAGGAGGTGGCCGCGATTACTCGCCCTCGAACTGAATAGGCGCGAAAATGGGAAGTCCTTGGAGCTTTTCGCGTCCCTTGAGGTCGACCAACTCAATGACAAACGCCGCGCCAACGACTGTCGCCCCCTGCTTTTCAACAAGTTTTCGACAAGCGGCAATTGTCCCGCCAGTCGCCAGTAGGTCGTCGACCAGTAAGACGCGATCGTTTGACGAGATTGAGTCCTTGTGCATTTCGATCGTATTTTTGCCGTATTCGAGTTCGTAATCAACGGAGACTGTTTCAAAAGGAAGTTTTCCGGGTTTTCTGAGCGGAACGAATCCTACGCCCAGCTCCAGCGCAAGCGGCGCGCCAAAGATAAAGCCTCGCGCTTCGGCTCCCGCCACTTTCGTAATAGTCCCCCAAGTCGAGACGCCTGCTTTCAGCTCTGCAATCGCTCGTCGAAGTCCTTCGGGATTCTCAATGAGCGGAACAACGTCACGAAACAGAACGCCCGGAATAGGGAAGTCGGGGATTGAACGAATGTAACTAGCGAGCGGCTTCATAACGTAATTCCTTTGAACGAACTATTGAAAGGGGTGAATTGCTTTTTAACAACGGAGCAACAACTTTTGTTTGGGCGACGCCAAGGAAATTATGACGTTCGTTTTATTTTTGCTGAAGAATATCGCTAGGCTCCTTAGTGGATGGGAAACCTGTTGATCGTTGCTCTTAAGGTGCAAGTTTGCGCCCTAAACGTAGCAAAAATACGGGTGTTACTCTTTTAGAATCTGGCTTAATCGCGATTTAACAAGCGACTCTATGCGTTTGAAGCAAACGCGATATCCTTTGCCTGGCCCTCCAAAAGGATCGGCGACGTCGCATCCTGAAGGATCAAGCGTCGCAATACGATCAGCATGCTCAGGATAGAGGGACTGGAGCGCTAAACATTGAGTCTTTTCCATTGTAAAAATGTTATCGGCGTCTCGAATGAGCGAAGCGTCGACTCCTTTTGAACGGTGCGAATCAAGCGCAAGTCCGTATAGTTTTTGCATTAATCGGCAGACAGACGAAGGCGCTGGCCGAGAGTCCGACGCGTAAATTCCCGCCGACTCCACGCGTATTCCGCGAGCCTCTATGCTTTCAGGCGGGGTATTCAGTTCTTCCGCAACTAGTTTTCTCGCGATTGCTTCAGCGACAGGACTACGACACAAATTCGCAGCGCAAACGAAAAGAGTTGTTTTAATCGTCGCGTCTCGAAGGGCGTCCAATGACAAGGCTCCCTCGCGTAAAATCGAAATTTCGTTTTTAATGACTTTTACAACGGTAGACGGCGTTCCGTAAGTTGCGATTCCGCCGTCGACGACAAGATCGACCCGGTCGCCGAGCGCTTCTTTCGCCTCTTGAGCCGAAGTCGCTGGAGAACGTCCTGAGATGTTGGCGCTGGTAAGGACGAGGGGGGCGTTGACCGCGTTAATGACGCTAAGGAGAAAATCGTTTTGGGGCGCTCTGAATCCGCACGTATTTTGCGGCGCAATCGCACGGAGAGAATCTTCAGGAAACGTCTTCAGCTTGTCTCCGGATTGAGAAAGGTTGACGACAATCGTGAGAGGACCTGGCCAGAATCGCCGAGCAAGTCGTTCTGCAATCGGTGGAAAATCTGCGACGTATTCTTTGACCATTTTAAATCCGGACACGGCAAGAGGCAAAGCGTGACCTTGCCGACGTTCTTTCCGCTGGCAGAGCCGCGCGACGGCGTCGGCGTTAGAAGCGAGCGCGCCTAATCCGTAAACGGTTTCGGTGGGCAATACCAACAACTTCCCTTGCCGTAGCGCGCGACTGCACCGTGCGACGGCGTCGGAAACGCCTGTTTTTTCGATCGAAATAAAATCTGGATGCATGACGCCCCCAAGAAGACCGTCCCTTGATTTACGCAACGAGACTTGGATCATGATAACAATTTTTTCCCTAATTGACAAGGACGAGTCGTTTAGCTAGAATCTCGCGCCGCAGTGTTTTTAACCGGGTGTTTTGTTTTTATAGATTTGATTCGATCACGCTAATTTTGTCGCCTTTATTCGGAAATTCGCGACGGGAGCCTAACGCCTTGAAAAGTTTCATTAAGCCAATTTTCTTTCTTTGGCCCGGTTCTTCCGGCGCCATGCGATATGGCTTGTGGGGACATCTTGGCGTCGCTCTTCTTTTCGGCGTTATCTGTCAACTTACGATTTTTTTAAACTTCTTCTGGATTGATTTCCTTTCTTCTTTCTCTAAGGTTTGCACATGGGGCTTTGCTCTTATTGCTTGGCTCTTTCTCAGCGTTGCGGCAAGTTCCAGCCTCAAAAAGTTTGAGAGGACGCTTAACGCCGATTCATCCGGCGAGGCGTTTCTTGAAGCCCAGACGCACTATCTTTGCGGCAATTGGTTTGAGACTGAATGTTGTCTCAAAAATCTTTTAAAGAAAAACCCCTACGACGTCGAGGCCCTCCTTCTAAAAGCTACTCTCTATCGGCATCTTAGACGGTTTTCAGAATCGCGTAAAACACTTGCGGAACTTGAGAAAATCGAAGCGTCTTCTTACTGGCGAGAAGAGATTGAGTTTGAAAAAAAGGCGATCGTCGAGGATGAGAACGATAAGGAAGACGTCGAGGAAGAGAAGGACGACGCGACGCTTGAGGCGGAAGATACGTCTGACAAGAACGCTTAGATGGGGCGTCAGTTTGCAGAAGACGCCTTGTCGAAAGGTCAACAAGGCGTCTTTGGGCGCGTTGTTTAGAGCGCTACATAATGGAGAGCATTTCTCGATACTTGGGCAACGGCCACTTTCGGTCGTCGACTACGGTTTCAAGAGAATCAACCGTTGTTCTTAAATCTCGAGTGGCTTGAATGTACTCCTGGCAGTTATCGGCGTCGACGGTTCTGATTTGCGCCAGTTTTTCTATCCTTTCTTCAAGCTGGCCGACAAGATTTCCGATCGTTTCAAAACGACGTTCAACGACCTGTCGACCGGCGGATTTCTTCGATTTTTCATTTAATTCTCGTACTGTTATTAAGGTTTGAGCGAGAGCGTCGTAAGACTCGATGGCGACAGGGAGTATTATGTTGCGCGCCATATCGCAAGCAACCTCTCCTTCAATTTGAATCTTACGTAAATACTCTTCGGAGTAGACGTCGTATCGAGACTCGAGTTCGACAGTTGTAAAGACTCCATATTTTTCCATTAAATGACAGTTCTTAGGGTTGAGCAATGGTTTAAGAGCGTCTAAGGCTGTCTTTAAACAGGGAAGACCGCGTTGTTTTGCTTCTTGCATCCAGCGATCGCTATAGTTGTCGCCGTTATAAACGACGCGCTTATGTTCACGGAAGACGTCGGCGATAATATTTCGTAGTCTGTCGTCAAAATCGTTCGAGTCGCCGAGCGCCTCAATCCTTTCAGAGAGGTAGTCGAGAGATTCCGCCACGGCGACGTTGAAAAAGGTGTTAAATTCGGAGCAAGACTGACTCGAGCCGCACGCCCGGAATTCAAATTTGTTGCCGGTAAACGCGAAGGGGCTGGTACGATTTCGATCGGAATCGTCGCCTTCAATGTTTGGCGCGGTAGCCACCCCAACTTTTAGCGAGTGCTTTGAACTGCGTTTCTTAAAGTCCCCTGATTCGATTTGACGAAGGATATCGTAAAGATATTCGCCGAGATAGATCGAAATAATCGCGGGAGGCGCTTCGTTTGCGCCGAGTCTGTGATCGTTGCCAGCTGTAACTGTCGCGCACCTAAGAAGATCGCTATGCAGGTCTGTCGCGCGGATAAGAGCTGTTAAGAACATGAGGAACACATGGTTGTTAATGGGGTCTTTGCCAGGTTCCAGCATATTTCTTGAACCGTAAGTAACCGACCAATTGTTATGCTTTCCAGAGCCGTTGACGCCTGCGAAGGGTTTTTCATGCAAGAGACATACGAGTCCATTTTTTTCAGCGACGCGTTGGAGAATTTCCATCGTCAGCATATTGTGGTCTACAGCTAGGTTGAGTTCCTCGAAGGTTGGCGCAAGTTCAAATTGCGCGGGGGCGACCTCGTTATGGCGTGTTTTAGCGGGTATGCCGAGGCGCCATAGTTCCTCCTCGACTTCCGCCATAAAATTGATGACTCGAGGTTTAATAGCGCCGAAGTAATGGTCTTCCAATTGCTGATGTCGAGCCGGCGGGGCGCCGAATAGAGTCCGTCCCGTCTGGTATAGGTCCGGTCGCTGGAGATAAAACGCTTTGTCGATGAGGAAATATTCCTGTTCCGCGCCTAACGTAACGGCGACGCGTTCGGGCTCCTCGTGAAAACACGCCATAAAACGAAGCAAGGCCTGCTTTAACGCGCTTATCGAACGCTGTAGTGGAATTTTTTTATCGAGAGCTTCGCTGTTAAAGGAGAGAAACGTCGACGGTATGCAAAGAGTCGCGCCGCGCGGATTGCGTTTGATGAAAGCGGGGCTCGTGGGGTCCCACGCCGTATAACCTCGCGCTTCGAATGTGCATCGCAAACCTCCGGAGGGAAAGCTCGACGCGTCTGGCTCGCTCATGACTAGGTTGCGGCCGGAGAAGGTCATTATCGCTTCACCCTGTTCGTTGAGGTCGAGAAAAGCGTCGTGTTTCTCGGCTGTGCCGCTTGTCATTGGTTGGAACCAGTGTGTGAAGTGCGTGGCTCCACGCGAGATGGCCCAGTCTTTCATCGCATGCGCGACGTCGCCCGCGACCGACGGATCGAGGGGGGCTCCATTCTGAATTGTCGCAAGTAATTTTTCCGAAGCGCCTCGCGAGAGGTATTTGCGAATGGCGGAAGCGTTAAAGACGTCTTTTGCGTAGTAATCAATAGGGGCCTTTCCGTCGTTTGGGAGCAACCCCGGCGGCACGACGTGTTGCGATGCTGACTCTATTGCCTGACGACGGTTCGTAGCGCTCATTAG
>CAMZHY010000274.1 GCA_947307005.1 uncultured Planctomycetaceae bacterium | reverse complement strand
TCAAATCTTCTATCGTTTTAACCTGATCGACGGAAGAATAACCAAGAGACTCCGTGAATCTTTTCAAAATCGAAAACGCGGGCGGCGAAGAATCTGCGGAAAAATCGTGAGCGTTATATTGATCTAGCAGTATTTTCCAAAGTTGAAAGTCTTTTTCAGAACCGACTCCCGACCCAGGATTGACAAAACCAACGCTGTCGACGCCGATGAACGCGCGATTACAGAGAAGCTCGTCGATTGGTTTTATAAGTTCGACGTCAGTGTCAAAATAAACGCCGCCATGGTTGTATACGATTTTAAACCGCAAAAAATCAGTGGTCAGCGCCCAATTCTTGACGGCGTACTGATATCTCACATATCGATCGCTTGAAAGGTCTAAGTTGCTCTCGTCCCATCGGACAATACGATAATCGGGACAGAATCTCTTCCAACTATCGATGCATTTTAGCGCTAATTCGGGGAGAGGCGCTCCTCCTAACCAGCAATAATGAATGGTTTTGGGAATCATTAAGGCTTCTCTTGGTCTAAGATGATTCTAACAGCGTCGATAAGTCGTTCGCATTCTAGGGTGGGGCGAAGGTCGAACGCTTTTTTCGTCGCGCGACTGTGGACGAGAGCCGTTTTAGTTCCGGCGTTTATTCCAGCGGCGACGTCCATTTCCGCGTCGCCAATCATCCACGAGACGTTCAGATCGATATTGTACTTTTTCGCCGCAGACGTCAACATTCCCGGCTTAGGTTTTCGACAGTCGCATTCAATCTTAAATTGAGGAATTTCACCAGGGTAACCTTTGTCAGGGTGGTGAGGACAAAAGACGAGGTCGTCGAGGAACGCGCCTTCGTTTCCAAGGAGCGCGTCCAGACGTCTATGGATGGCGCTCAATTCATCTAGCGAACATTCTCCTCGGGCGACTACGGGTTGATTTGTCGCGACGATCGCTAGATAACCGGAACGATTAATGAGGCGTATCGCCTCGGCGGCGCTGGGGATTAGACGAATTTGATCGGGAGAGGTTACAAGCCCGACGAATTCGTTAATCGTTCCGTCGCGGTCGAGAAAAATCGCTTTTTGTCGATTTTTGAGGTTTCTAGCGGCGATTTTGCCCGACTCCCATTCCCGCTCCGCCTCCACGAGCCGATCGGGGGTCCCGACGTCTTTTATAAATTCGGGAGAGCGGTATGACCAAAGCTCATTTCCCGCGAGGAGCGCGTCTGCTAGGAGTCCCTCTTCGAGGGAAATTTTTTGGGGTTTCGGAAGAAACTGAAATATCTCCGGGGAGAAGATCGCCATTCCCGCGTTGACTAGGTTCGCGTAGTCGCAATTCTGCTCCCTATCTTTGTACTCAAATCCCAAGACGCGTCCTTCTTCGTCGCAGCGTACGAGATCGGAATCGTAGGGATGAGAATTGGGATGAACGAAGAGAGTCGCCAGTCCATTCTTAGATCGATGGAAGCGAAACATTCGCGCAATATCCACGTCGAAGATCAAATCGCCGTAGACGAAAAGAAAGTCTTCTGAAAGATATTCCTTGGCGTAATAAAGAGCGCCTGCGGATCCTAACGGTTCCGTCTCAGAGACGAAACGAAGGTTCACGCCGCTTACCCTTGTTTCCGAAAAATAAGAGGTTATTTGTTCGCCTAGATAGCCGACGCAGACGACGACGTCGCGGACTCCGTTCGCCGCAAGACGTTCTATGATCCTTTCAATCAGAGGTTTTCCGCAGAAAGGAACCATTGGCTTGGGGATCAGGTCTCGCGTTACAGACGCGAGCCTTGTTCCTTTTCCGCCAGCCATAATTACCGCTTGCATCGGAGAACCTCCCTAACGGTCTGTCGAACCGCTTCGTCGGACGTTCGTTCGGCGCGCCATCCAGTCGCGTGAATTTTAGTCAGATCGAAGCGAAACCTGGGAACGTCGCCCTTCCAGCCGATTTTTTCCGTTCCGTATTCGATTCGCGCTTGAGACAACCCCATCTCTTCTCTGACGATTTCTGCGATGAAGGAGACTGAAGAACTTGTTTCTACGCCCACGTTATAAACGCTCATGCCCTTTGATTGATCGCACAACTTTATAATCGCGCGAATCAGATCGTTAACGTGGATATACGGTTTGGTCTGCGAGCCGTCTCCAAGGACTTTGAGCGTCGTTGGATCGGCTGTCAGTTTGTTGATGAAGTCGAAAATGACCCCGTGCGTAAGCCTTGGACCAATCACGTTGGCGAAACGAAAAACGCAGGCGTCAATCTCGTTCATGTGGCAGAACGCGCTGATCGTCGCTTCAGAACTCGCCTTGGCGGCTCCGTAGTAAGAAATCGGAGCGGGCGCGTCTTCCTCTCGGGATTCCCTTTCTCCTTGTTCGCCATAGATTGCCGACGTCGATGCGAAGAACAGTTTTTTGACTCCAACGTTTCGCATTGCCGAGAGAATAGACCAGGTCGTCGTCAATGTTGCGGAGAATTCAATCTGAGGATTCCGCGCGCTCGCCTGAATATCAGAGTTTGCCGCAAGGTGAAAGACGTAATCAATCTTGGCGTCTTTCATAAACGCTTCAAGGGTCTGCGCGTTGGCGACGTCAATTCGTTCGAAGGAAAAACCGGGACTCGTAAAAGCCGTTTCGAGATTGCTTAACGTTCCTCGAGATAGATTGTCAAGGCAGAAAACCCTATCGCCGCGCGCCAGCAAAGCGTCGCACAAATGACTGCCAATAAATCCCGCTCCCCCGGCGACCAATACGTTTTTCATCTTAAAATAAACCAGCGAGACAGTCTTCAGAGACTTGTTTTAGCGCGTATTCGGATTCCGGTTTGGATCAAGCACGACGCCCGACCGAACGCGCGATTTCACGTTAAAAAGGACTTGGGGACGACGCAATTTCTTCCTTCCGCCGACGCCTGAATTCTAACGCCGTTTAGACCTGACGTCAACCAATCGGACGCAATTAACGTCGTGACGAAAAGGCTTTTCCTTGCTTTCTAACACGACAGGAACGTGCGACATATTTCGAGACGTAAGAAGCGCGTCGTTTCTTTTAAGAAAAGAATTAGCAAAGATCGTCGCGGAAAACGACGGTCGTTCCGGCGTTTTCAAAATGGAAAGGGAATTCTTTCAGACCAAGGCTATTCCTTAATTCGTCTTGCCGATCTTCTTCGCAGTATAACAAGAAGAACCCTCCGCCTCCCGCTCCAAGCAATTTGCCGCCCTTGGCGCCATGACGCAACGCCGTCTCGTAAAGCGCGTCGATTTGGGAATCTGCGATACCCGAAGCCAAACTTTTCTTAAGAAGCCAGTTCTCGTGCAACGCTTCGCCAAATCGATCCAAATCTCCCGTTTCCAGCGCGAACTTTACTTCTCGAGCAAGTTCGCGCATTCTTTCTAGATTTTTCGTCTTTTCCGATTCTCTCGTGTTCCTATCCTGTTCGACGAGAATAGATTCGGCGTTGTGCGTTTTGCCCGTGTAGAACGTTAGCGCGCGACGTTCCAACGTTCGCAACGTTTCGTCGGAGATATTTAACGGCTCGACGAGGACCGTTTCGTCCGGTAAAAACCTGATAAAGTTAAAACCTCCGAACGCCGCCGCATACTGATCCTGCTTGCCGATTGGCGAACCAAGACGGTTGATCTCGATATCGCACGCGTTTTTCGCAATTTCCGCCTTAGACGTTTTTATGGTCGCGTACGCGCTGAGCGCGTTAATTAACCCCACGGCAAACGCGCTTGAAGAGCCTAATCCCGTTCCGGCGGGAACGTCGGCGACGCTTGTTATTTCGACTCCCGAGATTCCAAACTGTTTTAGGGTCTCGCGGAGGAGCCGATGCTTGATTTCGTCGACGTTATCGACGAGTTCGTTTTGAGAATATTTCAGGGAAATCTTGTGAGGATCGAAGAACGGATGAATCGACAGATACATGTATTTGTCGATCGTAGCGCTGACGACGCAACCTTCCCGACGTTCGTAGAACGACCTTAAATCGGTTCCTCCCCCGCAGAAACTGACGCGGAAGGGCGTCCTCGTAATAATCACGATTCGACTCCGTTATTTCTCAAAACTCGATTTTTCAGGAAGAATTTGCTGGAACGCGGCGTTGACGGCGTCGCGACATTTTTCAAAGTCTTGAATATTTTTGCTGTCGTTAAAGCAAATTACGGGGAAACGACGGTTTCGAATGACGTCGCAAAGGGAGTCTACCGTAGCTTCGTCCATAAAGAACTCTTTTCCGTAGCGGTAGATATTTGTCGGCGCGAATTCTCCCTTGCAGATCGCCCAATATCGGAAAATGTATTGGGTGACGTCGGCCAAGTTTCGAAATCTGTGCGACGCGGTCGCCATAAGCTGGTCGGGAATCGCGTTCCAAACTTCCTCGTAGGTCGATTTCCGCATTGGGCTGGGAAGATGGGGAACCATTATTCCCGAAAAGGCGTGAAAATACGCCGTCAATACCGTGTTGATTAGTTGTTTGCCGTAAACGGGGGTAAACCACTTTCGCCAATGCTTTCTCTGAACGGCTCTTTTGCTGAAAAACGAGTTGATAACGCCCGTCATTGTGAGCAACATATGATGAAACGGGTCGTTTTCTTTCGTGTTCCAGAGCGGATAGGAGACCGCCATTTCACGAGGCAAACCGTTTTTATAGAAAAGCGTAGGGGCGGCGTCGTCCAGAAGAAACATATCGTCGTTAAAGAAGACAAAATGCTCGCTGATTCCGGGTATTCTGTGAAGATTTGTCTCCATGGGATTGGGACCGAACGAGGGGGCGTTGTCGCCTGGGATGATTTCCCGATCTCGAACGACTTGCAACTTAGGATGGTCGAGATTGAGCCATTCGGGAACCGTATCCCACGTGACGAAATGTATCTTTCTGACCCATGGCGCAAATTTTTCGACGCCTCGGAACCAATATTGCAGATTGTCCCAATCGCGAAATCTCGCGACCTGATTGACGTCATAGTTGGGATCTCGGATTTCGATCGCCCAATATTTCGCCTTTTCACGAACCCAGTTTTCGTCGTACGGGTTCATCCAAGAGAGAACGAAATCGACGTCGTATTTTTCAGTTTCTTCGCGTTTCATCGAACCAACAGGTAAGCCAGTCTTGTTTTCCAGTAAATATCGCGATTTAGCAACGCCTTCCTCGCCTCGGTTCGGAGCGTCTTTCTCATTTGCCGCAACGCCCTTAATGAATCAAATTTCTCGGCGGCAGGCGTCAAAGGAATCTTCCCTTTTGACTCATTGTATTTTAGCAAAAAGACGTCGAGTAAAAAGCGCTGACTATAGCTTTTTAGTTCTGGATAGAGCGCGGTGAAAGATTGATGCATGAACGCGTGCGCCTGAAAAGACTTCGCTAGATCTAGTATGGAAAGACCGCCATGGGTCGCGCTCCCTTTGCGAACGCGATTGAAGTAAAAAGGCTCGTG
>CAMZHY010000273.1 GCA_947307005.1 uncultured Planctomycetaceae bacterium | reverse complement strand
GAATTCTGACGCGGCCGCTCAGCTCGCCACCTCTCGCGACCCCTATCCTCTCAATGTGACGGCGGATCGTTTCTTTTCGAGTCTTCCCGACGTCGAATCGGCGCTCGCGGGACAAGTCGACGTCCCCGGTTCCCTTGCCGAAACGTTGCCCGCCCCGTTCAACCGCGTGAGGTTTGTCGAATACTGTCTTGGTCTCCCAACGGAAGGCGAACTGGCGGCGGAATCGTTTATGTTCTACCTAGAAGTCGACGACTCCGAAGCGTTTGCCAAGGAAATGATTGTTCCTAAAGCGCGCGAGATTTGACGGTACATGGGGTCCAAACAGGCCGCCGACGCCGCGTCGCAGTTGTTTGGAACCATGGCGGAACGTCGGCTCGCGCGTCAAAACGCCAGTCGCCGCCCCGTTCCCGAACGTCGCCGCGCCAATCCGGAACGAGCCGCTGAAGTCGGAGGAACGCTAGGTTCGCTCATTGGAGGACTTGTCGGTGAAAGCGTCGGCGAGGAAACCGCAATGAAAGAGCATCGTATCAACGGTTTCAGGACGTACGTCTCCGACATTGAAACGTACGTTCGACAAACCGCGCTCATGAAAGCCGAAAAGGAAGGAAATTACTCCTCTTCCGGCGCGTCGGCGATAAAAAGCGCGGCGTTCTCGCCTGCCGAGGCTCTTATCTCCATAATCCAGAACGACGGAGAACTTCAGCGCAAACTTCTTCAGTCGGCAAATGAAGAAGCGGCCCAAGTCGATCAAACGCCTCTATTCGCGCGAGAGGGATATCTCGTCGTTCTCAACAAAAACGCGATTCTTTTCTGTCTCGGCAATCAAGACCTTCTCAAACTCGGAATTAACAATTACCGGGCGACGCGAGAACGGAACGTCAACTACATCGCGCAAACGCGCGATCTCGACGGTCCCGTCTCCCTCAAACGTCTTGGCGCTTTTATTCCCGACTTGAATAGCTCCAACATTATCGGCTCGATGCGCGTCGATTCCGCCGCGATTCAAGCCTTCTACCGTTGGTTACAAAGTTATTATTTCCCTAACGCTCCCGCGTTTTCTTATCCCGAACTCCCAACCGACACGCCTAAACTTTTGGTCGTATCAAGCGTCTATCCGAATCGGGCCATACAGCGTTTCGTCCTTCCTCATCAGACGACTTCAAACTTGCTCAAAACATACGCTGACGGGGCAAACTTGTCGGAACTCCTTCTCAAGCCCAAAGACAACGCTCCCAAGCAGGACGCCTCCGATTCAAACGACGACTTCGACGTCGATTTTGACGATAAATGAAGAAACCTGTTTCGTTAGCCCCTATTTCGCTGGAAAACAGAATATGACCGAAAAATTCACGGTGTTTTTCGGAGTGATTATCTCCGTCCTCGCGCTCTTTACCGCAGTATCGACAACGCCAAACGTCTGTTCCGCGGCAGAACCGCAAACAATTATCTCTTGGGATTTTAACGACGTTCAGTCCGTCGAAGAATGGACTCCCGCCAGTTTAACGAAACCCGTTCTCCATGACGGAGCGCTTAAAGCGCGCGAAACTTCGTGGGATCCGTTCGTCGTCAGTCCTCATTTCATGCTCAAGCCCCGTCAAGGTCAGTACGTTGAAATACGGATGCGCTCGACGGGAGCCGGGATCGGGGAAATCTTCTTCGCATCTTCAGACGAAGGAAAGTACAACGGGTTCTCTCAGGAGAAAACCGCGTCGTGGCGCATTCGGCACGACGGCGAATTTCACACCTATCAGATTATTCCCGCGTGGCTCGCCGAACCGCAGATTATCAAGATTCGCGTCGACGTCGGAAGACCGGAAACCGCCGACGTGGAACGAGGAGCGGAGCTAGAAATCGACTATATCCGCATACTCGATATCGGAATCGACGAAGCCGCGCCAATGGGGCGTTCCGACTGGGATGAGAACGCGCTTTCCCGTCTTCAGTCAGACGCCGTTGAAGGACGGAACGAATGGATCAGCGAGATTGGACGGCTTGATCCGGCTGAGATAGGTTCTAACCTCTATTTTGAATGGCAAAACGTCGACAATGGCGCCGACGACGAACCTTTTCCGCGAGCGACCCTCCGTTGTCTAACCGCTTCCGGCTCGGGACAGACGTCTGTTGAAATTCCTCTGTTTAATCTCTGCCAAGCCGCCGACTCGTCGGACGTCGTTTTCTCGAAAAACGTCGAACTTGGAGCTTACAAAGAATGGGGCGCGCCTTTTTTCCGATGGGAAGTCTCTTTACCGAGCGCCGTCAAACTTCGTCGCGTCGCGTTTACGAAAGAACCGATTGGCGACGGAGTCCTCGAAACGCAAGACGGACGACAATCGGAATTGGCGCGTCTTTGCAACGGATTAGCCGCCGTTCAATATGAAACAATTGTTCGCAACTGCGGCGGCGCGCCCCTCGCCGGTTTCAAATTGACCGCCGACTCGAACGACGACGTTCTTCTCAAGGAAGTTGTAATTCAAAAAATCGCGGTCGATCCCCTTCTCGGATTCAACCCCATCGGCGACCGCAGTTCCGTCCAAACGGTCGACGCTTCAGGTCTTGACGCCACGATTGTCGCCGTCAAAGCGCAAGACTCCGTCGCCGCGTTTCCCGACGGTTTTTCACTGCTCCCCGGCGAGGCGTGTAAAATCGTCTCCAAATACGACGTCAAATCATCGGGCGACTTTGACGTCGCGCTCCGCCTTTCCGCGACGACTTCAAAGAAGGAGACCGCCAACGCCTTAACGGTCGCGCTAAAGGTTCTTCCTTCCGCAGAATTGCCGAAAAACGTATCCTACGTTCCCGAACCTCGCAACCTTGAAAGCGATTACGAAATAGGCGCCTTCTACTTCCCCGGATGGTCCAGAAGCGTCAACTGGGAAAAAATCGATTCAGCCGCGCCCATTCGGAAACCGCTCTTAGGATACTACGACGAATCGAACCCGGAAGTCGTCGACTGGCAGATTAAATGGGCGGCGGAAAACGGAATTCGTTTTTTCCTAGTCGACTGGTATTGGCGTCACGGTCAAATTTCGCTCGATCACTGGATTAACGCGTTCCAGCATGCAAAGTATCGCTCTCATCTAAAATGGGCGATTATGTGGGCGAACCACACCGGTTACGGCACGCATTCGACCGAGGACTGGACAAAAGTCTCGCAGTTTTGGATCGACAATTATTTCAAGACTCCCGAATACTACACGATCGACGGCAAACCTGTCGTCGCGCTCTGGCAGCAGGAGATTCTCGACCACGATATGCGCGAAGAAGCCTTAAAAGAGGGCGTCGAACTTAAGCAGGGCGAGGGGTGTAAACGCGCGTTTGATATCACGCGCAAAATGTGCGAAGAAGCGGGACTTCCCGGCGTCTACTTCATCGCCATGAAATGGCCGGAGGAGTCGACCGATCCTCGGGTCGTTCAAGAATTGGCAAACGGAAGTTTTGACGAAACGACGATTTACCATTTCATGTATCCGGGAAAAGGCGTCGCGAATCCGATGTTGTACTCGTTTGACCAGGTCGTCGCGGCGTCGAAAACCAACTGGGAAGAACGTCATGAAACGGGAATTCTTCCCTTCATGCCGAACATTTCCACGGGCTGGGATTCGCGACCATGGCATGGATTTCGAAGCGTCGTCGTCTACGGACGCTCGGTAAAGTCTTTCAAACGTCTTCTTGAAGATTATAAGTCCTTTGCCGACAAAACGGGAATCAAACGCGCCGTGCTAGGACCTCTTAACGAATGGGGCGAAGGGTCGTACATTGAGCCGAACAACGAGTTTGGATTCGGCATGTACGAAGCGATTCGCGACGTCTTATGCAAAAGGCCGGAAGGCGGATTCCCCGTCAACTACGCGCCTCACGAAATAGGACTTGGCCCGTACGATTATCCAAAGAATTCTAAGAAGTAGTCGTTTATAGACGTTCTTTGTTTTTTCTAGCCTTTGCCTCGACCCCCGCTCTCGAGGCAAAGTCTTTTGTTATCCTCCTTGGGAATTAACCGCTATGAAAAAACTCGTTTCGACGACGTTTTCGCTAACGACAATCCTCGCGCTTTTCTTCGCGATAAGTTTCGTTAAAGCCGAAGAAAACCAACTTTCCTCTGAACAGCCCTTCTACACGTTTGACATGACGGCGCTTCGTTCCGTCGACAAATCGAATCCAGCCGACGTTCGCAGAGTCTGGGATGAAACGCTCTTGATTTCGTCGCTCCAAGGTCTCGTCAACCGCGATTCCGCAACACTCTTCGTGAACTACGTCCAGGGATACGGACGCGACGTCGACGCTTTCTGGCTCGAAACGTTTTCCAATGAGATTCGTCGAAGCGACGGAACCGTTCTAAAAGGATGGCTTCAGGATCGAAAACGCGTCGAAATCAATTCGCTTGACGAGCTTCTGGACGTTTTCTCAAACGTTTACAAAGGCGTCGTCCTTTACGACGAACGCGTCGCCTCAACCGTCAACGTCGCGCTTACGATCGCGGGGGTTGAAAATCTATTGCCCATCCGTTACGACGTCGAAAAAGGATCGCTTTATGACAAACTTGTCGCCTCCTCCGACGGGCGCGCTCTTCCCGTCGTCAAACGTTTGATTAACAAAGACGGCGCGTCTCTCTTTACAGGTCGAGGCAAAATTCCAGGAACAAATCTCGATTCTACGGGTTCCGCTAAAGCGGACGCGTATTGCTGGATGATTGAAAAATACCTTAAACCTCGAAAAGTCAACCTCGTCGAAGCGGGATATTACATTGACGCGTTTTGGCTCGCTCATCCCAACGGCGCGATTCAGAACCATTGTTTAACGAATCGAGATTTTATCGTCGCCCGTAAAGGATTTTTTTTCGATCTTTCCCCTTGGGAAGACGAAGCGCCCAACGACGATCCTAACCAACCGTTGGGAACAGATTTCAACACGTTCAACGCAATTATGCGCGCGGCTTACGAGGGAACGTCGGGGAAAAAAATGATCCGAGTCGCAGGGTTCACGCCTTGGGATACGAAATATACGGATTACGGCGGGGTCGGGGGCAAACACGGAGGAGTTCAGACCGAATGGCGCCACGCGGAGATTCTCTCAAACTACAACGGCTATCTCGACGCCGACGCGCTAGGACTCGGCGCAATGGCAAACGCCTCTTTCTACCAACATTTTCCGCTTGCAAAACGCTATTCTCAAGAAAAACCGACCTTTGATTCACTCCGCAAACGAGGACTCGTCGACGACAATAAACGACCTATCGACAAAACATTCGTCGCTATTTATTCCGGCGACTATGATTCCGCCGCTTGGGTTTGTCAATCCATGCCAACGTTCTGGAACGATCCTGAACGAGGCGGTATTCCCATCAGTTGGGCTTTTAACCCTAATCTCGCCGATCGATTTGCCCCGGGGTTCGATTACTTCAGACAGACGAAAACGCCAAACGACTTTTTCGTCTCCGGCGATT
>CAMZHY010000272.1 GCA_947307005.1 uncultured Planctomycetaceae bacterium | reverse complement strand
GTGGATCGATATGAACGCGCCGTATCACGGCGGGTGGACGGAGTTTGCCGGCGCCGAAAACGTCGCGAAATGGAACAAGCTCCGCAAGGAACTGATGGAACTTTACGCGAACTTTGACGACGAGTCCGAAGAAGCGCGCGGCGAACCGTACGATCCCAATAAATCCGGCGCGCTCCTTGCGCTCGACTGGCTCAAAATCCCCGCGAATCCGAACGCGACCGAATGGGAGCGCGAAATTCTCCGCGCCGTCGCGGAAGGAAAACGCGCGTTCCCCGACGGCGAAGAACTTCGCGCTCATTTTGAATCGACGGTTGGCAAACTCGACGAAAAGGCGATGCAGGGCAAGCCGCTCGAGGTCGGGTGGGAAGTCCCTAATCGAACCGACTGGAATCGCGTCGCGCAAAAGACCGAAGTCTGGAACATGAGCGAGCCGTATCTTGTTCCCAACGACCCGGATAAGAAGCCGACGAATCCCAACGACGTCGTCGTCGACGTTCAGACGGACGGCGATACGATGAGCGTCAAACTGTCGCCTACAATTACGCTGACGCTCAAGCGTATTCCCCAGAAGTCGGATCAGGAGAAGCCCCTCTGGGTCGCGGATTACGAGCTTTCGAACGAGCAGTTTGAGGTCTTTGATCCCGAGCACGATTCGCGCGTCGAGTCGCGTCAGGGACTCTCGCACGGGTTCCGAGGGTTCTTTGTGAACGCGCCCGACCAGCCGGTTTGCCGCGTCTCTTGGAACGAAGCGACCGCGTTTTGCCAATGGCTTTCCGAGAAGACGGGAAGAACCTTCCGACTCCCGACCGAAGAGGAATGGGAATACGCGTGTCGCGCCGGGACGACGACGCCTTTCAACTTCGGCGACTGGAACGACGATTACACGCGTCACGCCAATTTGGCGGATCAGACGCTCATTGAGTTCATCGCCGACAACTATTTCCGCGTCCGCATTCCTCTGAAGAACGTCACGTACTACGACGACTGGGTGCCGAAGGATCGACGTTTCTGCGACAACGGGTTCCTTTCCGAACGCTCCGGACATTATCTTCCGAACGCTTGGGGACTCTACGATATGCACGGCAACGTCGCCGAATGGACCTCGACGGTTTCTCGTGCGAATTACGGGGTCGAACTCATGGATTCGCAGCGCGACGAGCGGGTCGTTCGCGGCGGTTCGTGGCACGATCGTCCGTATCGGGCGACGTCGACCGCGCGCGAAGAGTATTATCCGTGGCAGCGCGTCTTCGACGTTGGGTTCCGCGTCGTTTGCGACGCGAACGACGAGGACTCGAAGTAGCGTTTATCCCGAGGCTCGACGCGTTCGCGGACGACTTGCCGTCCCTTGACGAACGCGTCGCAAGGGGTAGAATTCCCCGAGATTAAGGCGATCGGAATTTCTCGCGAGTCGGCGCTTTGCGCGGTCGCGCGGAGTTCCGACCCCGGACTTTGCGTCGCGTCGACGGGCGCGGCGGCGGATTTCACTATCAACGCAGCATTTGGGAGGAATCATGGGCGACAGAAAGATTCTCGTGACGAGCGCTCTGCCTTACGCCAACGGCGATATCCACATCGGACATCTCGTCGAATATATTCAGACCGACGTATGGGTGCGATTCCAAAAGATGCGCGGCGAAAACTGTCGTTACTTCTGCGCCGACGACACGCACGGCGCCGCGATTACGATTTCCGCAAGGAATAAGGGCGTTACGGAAGAAGAGTTCATCGCCGACGTCAAGAAAGCGCATATCGCCGACTTCACCGGGTTTGGAATCGAATTCGACAATTACGGCAGCACGAATTCGCCCCAGAACCGACGGTATTGCGAGGAGATTTGGGGCAAGCTGCGCGAGGCTGGGCTGATCGTCAAGCGCGAGATCGAACAGTTTTACGATCCCGTCGAGAAACGCTTTTTGGCGGACCGCTTCATTAAGGGAACCTGTCCCGTTTGCGGCAAAAAAGACCAGTACGGCGACAGTTGCGAATGCGGCGCCGTTTATTCGCCGACGCAACTGATTCAGCCCAAGAGCGCGATTTCCGGCGCGGATCTCGAACTTCGCAAGGCCGAGCACCTTTTCGTCGATATCGAGCAGGTTCACGCTTTCCTTGAAGACTGGGTCGAGAATTCGGGCGCGCTTCAGCCCGAGGTCTCCAACTATCTCAAAGGACAGTTCCTTAGCTCCGAACTTTACGCTTGGGATATTTCGCGCCCCGCGCCGTATTTCGGTTTTGAAATTCCCGACTTCCCCGGAAACTATTGGTACGTCTGGTACGACGCGCCGATCGGCTACATGGGGTCGAGCGCTCAGTGGTGCGAAGAACACGGCGAGAATCCCGACGACTGGTGGCGCGATCCGAATACGGAAATTCACCACTTCATCGGCAAGGACATCACTTATTTCCACACGCTCTTCTGGCCGACGACGCTTAAGACGGCGGGGTTCAATCTTCCGACGAAAGTTCATATTCACGGTTTTCTTACCGTCGACGGTGAAAAGATGTCCAAGTCGAAGGGCACCTTCATCTTGGCGAAGACCTATTTGAAATATTTGGATCCGTCCTATCTGCGTTATTTCTTCTCCTCCAAGACGACGGGGCGCGTCGACGATCTCGACCTGAACCTCGAAGAAATGGAACTTAAGGTCAACGCGGACCTCGTCGGGGTTGTCGTCAATCTGGCGAGCCGAACGGCGAAGTTTGCGACGACGACCGGTCTGTCGGAGACTTATCCTGACGACGGCGGTCTCTTCGCGGAAGCGGCGTCGAAGTCGGACGAAATCGCCGACGCGTACGAGATCTGCGATTACGGGAAGGCGATTCGTCTTATCCTTGAGTGCGGATACCGCGCGAACCAGTTTGTCGAGAACAACGCGCCGTGGACGCTCAATAAAGAATGGAAGAACCTTGAGAAGGACGAAACCGCGAGCGCCGAAGCGCGCGAAGCGGCGAAACGCCGATTGCAAGA
Organism: uncultured Planctomycetaceae bacterium; assembly: GCA_947307005.1. GTDB lineage: Bacteria > Planctomycetota > Planctomycetia > Pirellulales > Thermoguttaceae > RUG369. Next base: position 2,477 of record CAMZHY010000272.1, on the reverse strand, counting down.
CGTCGCGACGATTAGTCTGAACCTGTTCCGGCAAATCGTCGTCTACCTCGCGCCGATTCTTCCCGATCTCGCGAAGAAAACGGAAGAGTTGCTCAATACGAAAATTACTAGCTGGAACGACGTTCAGACGCCTCTCCTTGGCGGCAAAGTGAACGAGTACGTCCACATGATGACGCGCGTTTCAAAAGAAGGAATTCAAGCGATGATAGAAGATTCAAAACCGACGCTCGAAAATCAAGAGACCGCGAACCAAGCGTCTCCTTGGAACGACTCCGCTCAGCCGCTCGCCGACGAGCCGCTTGCCGACGTTATCACGATCGACGACTTCATGAAGGTCGATCTCCGCATTGGTCGCATCATTGAGGCGGAACAGGTTCCGGAAGCGCGCAAACTTCTCAAACTAAAGATTTCGCTTGGCGGAACGGAAACGCGCCAAGTCTTCGCCGGCATTAAGGCGGCGTATCCCGAACCCGAGAAGCTCGTCGGGCGCCTCGTGGCGTTTGTCGCGAACTTGCAGCCGCGTCAGATGAAATTCGGACTCAGCGAAGGAATGATCGTCGCCGCCGGTCCCGGCGGTCCCGATGTTTTCGTCCTCTCGCCCGACGAAGGCGCCAAGCCGGGCATGCGTCTCCATTGATTGACTCGCCGTCGCGAAAAGACGACGTCAAGAAATAGTTCGAGCCGGAAACGATCCGCTTGGGTCGTCTCCGGCTCTTGCTTTTTCAGGAGATTCGTTCTGACGACAATTAAAGCCGATATCTAATCTCTCCGGCGACGATCGTCGCGACGGCGCGTCCCGTCATTTTACGACCGAGATACGGCGTGTTGAAGCTCTTCGAATGGAGTTCCGAAACGTCGAAGACCCATTCAAGGTCGGGGTCGATGATCGTGACGTCGGCGTCGGCGCCCTTTTGGAGCGTTCCCTTCGGGATTCCTAAAATCTTCGCGGGATTGAGCGAGGTCTTTTCGACGAACTGCGACCAGCTGAGAAGCCCCGGTTTGACGAGCGTCTCGAGGACGAGCGGGAGCGCGGACTCCAGCCCGATGATTCCGAAGGGCGCGACGTCGATTTCGCGCTGTTTTTGTTCCTGCGCGTGAGGCGCGTGATCGGTCGCGATCGCGTCGATCGTTCCGTCGACCAGTCCCTCGATGCACGCGGCGACGTGATCCGCGCTGCGGAGAGGCGGGTTCATCTTAAAGTTCGGATCGAAGGAGCGGAGCGCTTCGTCGGTCAGCGTCAGATGGTGCGGCGCGACCTCGGCGGTGACGCGAACCCCGCGAGCCTTGGCGCGACGGATCGCGGCGACGGATCCTTTTGTCGAAACGTGCATGATGTGAAGCTTTGCGCCGACGCTTTCGGCGAGCGCGATATCGCGACTGACCATGAGGTCTTCCGCTTCCGCCGGGATTCCCCTAAGTCCGAGGATGTTGGAGACGCGTCCTTCGTGCATGACGCCGCCCTTGGCGAGGGGTGCCGATTCCTCGTGACAGAGAATCGGTTTGTCGAACATCATGCAATATTCAAGCGCGCGCCGCATAAGTTCCGCGTCTTCGATCGACGATCCGTCGTCGCTGCAGGCGACGGCGCCGCTCTCGAAAAGAATTCCCAACTCGGCGAGTTCTTCGCCTTTGCGCCCCTTGCTGATGCAGCACATCGGGTAAACGTTGCAATGCCGCGCTCGGTCCGCGAGTTCGCGGATGAGCGCGACGTTCGCCTGGGTGTCGATCGGCGGGTTCGTATTCGGAGGACAGACGATCGACGTAAAACCGCCCGCGATCGCCGCGAGCCCCCCCGTTTCGACCGTTTCCGCCTCTTCGTTCCCCGGTTCGCGCAGGTGAACGTGCATGTCGATCATTCCGGGAACGACGAGTTTACCTGACGCGTCAAAGCGCGTCGCGTCGGCGGGAATCGACGCCGGCTGCGGGTCGAACTCAGCGATCTTGCCGTTGACGATGAGTAGATTAGCGACGCGATCCATATTTTGCGAAGGATCGACGACGCGTCCGTTTTCGATATATAAAGACTGAGCCGTCATGTTTTGCGCGCGTCTCCGCGCGTCCTTGTCTTATTATTGCAATCCGTTCTTTGCCGACCGTCGTAAACGCCCGACGTCATTTCGCGGACGCGTTTTCTTTAGAGCGAGTTAAAACGCACCATAGCGCCGCCATTCTTACGGCGACTCCGTTCGTAACTTGGTCTAGAATCGCCGAGTGAGCGCCGTCGGCGACGTCCGGGGTGATCTCGACGCCGCGATTAATGGGACCGGGCGCGAGAATGAGCGCGTCCTTCTTGCATCGTGCGAGCCTATCGGCGTTCATCGCGTATAGGCGGCTGTATTCGCGAATCGACGGGAAGGGACGAACGACCTGTCGCTCGAATTGAATGCGCAGCAGATTGAAGACGTCCGCTTCGCCGAGAATATCGTCGAGGGAATGGCAGACCTCGACGCCCATTTCTTCCCAGTAGGGGGAAACGA
>CAMZHY010000271.1 GCA_947307005.1 uncultured Planctomycetaceae bacterium | reverse complement strand
GACGACCGAGCGTGCGAACCGCCTTGGGCATGCCGAACATCGTGCGGATGAAGTGCGCGTCGTGAATATGAAGGTCGAGCATCGGACCGCCGGAACCCTCCATGCTGTAGAAGTTTTTGAGCCACGTTGGATCGGAGATAACCCGCGTGAAGTTTCCGCCGAGGCATTTGCCGAACTTGTTCGTAATTTTCGCCTGATAGAGGTAGTTGAACGCGTCGAAGAAGGGAAGAACGTGTCCGATCATGAGTAGTTTGCCGGTTTCTTTCGCGGCTTCCACCATCGCGACGCCCTGTTCCTGTTGGAGCGAGATCGGCTTTTCGCAGAAGACGTTCTTTCCCGCTTTGAGAGCGGCGATTGTGTTCGCGGCGTGAGAGGCGGGCGGGAGACAGATATCAACGACGTCGACGTTCTCGTCTTTAAGCAGGTCGTCGATATTGTCGTAGGTCGCAATTCCTGTGAGATCCATCTGAGTTCCCGCAGGACCGAAGTTTCCCTTGATCTTCGTCCAGTCGCCGTTGAGACGTTCCTTGGCGTAGGATTCGCAAAGGGCGACGACCTTTACGTTTTCGATTCGTTGATAGGCGAGATAATGAATCATGCCCATGAATCCAATTCCGACAATACCGATCTTAAGCATAAGGCGACTCCTTGTTACTGTGACGTCGACGACCGCTCGGCAAAAAGCGAAATACATCGTCGGACTTAATTCTTAAAAGAAGGACTCTCTACAAAACGACCGTCCCCACGCCAAGATTTTACGCTTTTTCCAACGCCTTTTAAAGCGTAAATAGATTATTTTTGTTTTTTTCATTCCCGACTTCAGGGTTTTATCATTCCGACGACCTCTTTGCAATGATTTAACGCCTGACGTTTATCGGTTTAAACGGAATAATCCTTGCAAATGTTATTTCTGTTAAAATGGGCTGGACAAGAATTCCTCTTCTTTTGTAGAATCCCGCGAATGACTCGCGTCGCGTTGGAGACGGGCGACATGGTAAGGAAATTTACAAAGAGAGAATCGAAGATGACCAAAAACGATATTGAGAATAAAAAGCGGCGCGCGGGCGCGTTCGCCACGGCGACGTTCGCCCTTTCGGCGGTTGTGTTTATCGCCGGTTCCTATGGCGCCGAGCCCGTTTCCACCGAGGCGGCAAACAAAGACGTCTCCGAGGTCGCGCAACGTTCCGACACGGGAATTCTCCTGACGGCGGGCGACGCCCCCGTCGCGTCGAAGACCGGCGTAGAACTCGGAAAGGCGCGTAAAAAGAACGAGACTGCCAAAGGAAAGCTCGCCGACGAATTTGAAGAGATTCCCGATCTCAACGTGCGTCCCGACGTCGATCCCTCTTCCGGGCATAAACCGCACGGGGCGAAATTCATGGAAGTTATGCCGGGCGTAACGAAGTTCTCCGAGCTGAGTTCCAATCCGATGCTCAAATCGCCGGTCGCGAAAGAAAAGGTTGAAGGTTTCGACGTCGCGACGTATCAGACGGCGACGCTTCCCGATACGACGATTCAGGTTGTCGCGAAAGACGACGTCGTCGAGGCGATAATGATTAACCTCGCCGAAGCGCGATCAGAATCGGACGCGCGCAAAGTTTTCGAAAGCGAACTCAAAGACGTCCGACCGATTTGGTCTCCCGACGAAGTCGGCAATTTTCGCGAGGTGTTCCCTGAAAAAGGAATCGCTTTTGTGCTGGAGAAGGGCGAGAAGCCTGGACTTCCGAGCAACCGCGTGATTCAGATTGTTGCGGAAACGGTTAAGAGCGAATACTTCATCATGCGAGCGGAGCAGGACTTGGCGTCGAATTTGACGTACGCTCGAGACGACGCGGAACACGCGCTCCTGCATGATCCGAATCTCCCCGGCGCCGATTGGATTCTCGCGCAGACGCATCTTGCCGTCGGTGATTTGTCGAGCGCCCGGAAATACGTCTATAAAGCGATCAAACTCAACGATTCGCTGCCGCAATTCCATTTGACGTATATCGACGCGTTGATTCAGGCGGGCGAGGTCGATTCGGCGCTTCGTTATATGGACGCTGTTCGAGATTCCTTCGATGAACAGCCGCTTTTTGCGATCGAGGCGGTTTGTCTCGATTCCAATCTCCGACGCGAATCGGCGAAACACGACTACGACGGCGCTATTTCTCAGGGGCAACGAGCGCTGAAACTTTTGAACGCGCTGTATGAGTCGAAACCCCAAGGAGACGTCTATCTTGCCGCGAAGAAGCTCGAACTTCGCGCCAACCTTTCCATCGCGCTGGCGGTCGCCCAAAAGCATTGGAAAAACGCTTCCGATCAAGAGAAGGCGTTTGAATGGCTAGACGCGGCGTCGCTCGTCGCCAAAGAAATCGACGCGGCGCGTCCCGAGGAGTCTCAACTTCCGACCGCTCAAATTGACATGTTGGAAACGGCGATTAACGTCTGTCTAGAACTTCCCGACTCCGATAAGGTCGACAATTACGTTCAAAAGCTGAAGGTTTCCGTCGAGCTTTATTTGCGCAAGACTCTTGACGAGGTTTCCGCCGCCGCCGTTCGCTGGAAGGCGGGACGCGCTCTTGTCGCCGCTTCGCGTGTTTATGAGATTCGCAACAATTCCCAGCAGGCGATTTCTTGCGGAACGAAAGGACTGGAATATCTCCAGATTGTCACGGAATATCGACCGACTGTAGAACGCGTTCCAACGGCTCTCGCTCAGTTGCAGTTAGGAACTATTCTTGCCAAAGAAGGGAAGCCCGAACAAGGGTTTGCTTACTTTGCCAAGGCGAGGGATTTCATCGATCAAGTTGAAGACGAGTTGAAAGCGCGCGACGCCGCGCGGGTTGGCGCGCCGCTTGCTTCCGCCGCGTCCTTATACTGGAAGAACGGCAAAAAAGACGAAGGCGTCGCTGCGTTGACAAGCGCCGTGAAGCTTCTGGAAAAGGGGAGCGAGGCGGGTTTTACGAAGGACGAAAACCTCTACGTCGCGTACTCTAATCTCGCAACGATGTGCAAAGGACTCAAAAAGACGTCTGAGGCCGCGAAATATAAGGAACTCGCGGATCGTTACGCGCCGAACAAATAGGCTTAAAACGGTTTGCCTCCGTCCGCTACTCATTATCGAACGACGCGTCTTTTTAGGCGCGTCGTTTTGCGTAGGACGAGGATGTTGTATTAGTGTTTGGAAATTTGATGGTTTTTAGTATAAATATTTCGTATAAAAGAATCAGTTAGGGCTTGACGCTATAGGGTCGGTTTTTACAATGTCTGAGGCGGTTGTAGCTACGCTTGAAGGCGTCTCGCGACGTTCTTTTCGCGCGGTCGCGGAAGATGCGCCTAGGATTAAACGACGGACTTTGCAGGAGCTTTTGAAATGTCTTTGATTATTCCCAAGGGATACGTTCCGAAACTCGTTCCCGAATTGATGGAACAGGCGATTTTTTTTATCAAAGAAGAGTTCCAGCAGAATCTGACGGAAGAGCTGAATCTTCGCCGCGTCACCGCGCCTCTTTTTGTTCTTAAAGGCACGGGCGTCAACGACGATCTGAACGGCGTCGAGCGTCCCGTTTCCTTTCCGATTAAATCAATGAACGAGCGGAACGCCGAGGTCGTCCATTCTCTCGCCAAATGGAAGCGAATGAAGCTCGCCGCGTACAATATTCCAGCGGGCTACGGAATCTACACAGACATGAACGCGATTCGCGCCGACGAAGACTTGGACAATCTCCACTCTTTGTACGTCGATCAATGGGACTGGGAACGAACGCTCGCGCCGGAAGATCGCAACCTCGATTATCTCTGCGACGTCGTCGAGGGCATTTACGAATGTCTCAAGGACGTCGAACGCGAGGTCTATTACGAGTATCCGCACATTCGACCGATTTTGCCCGAGCGAATTACTTTTATCCAGTCGGAGGATTTGCTCAACGAATATCCGACGCTGTCGCCCAAGGAACGAGAGACGGAAATCGTGAGGAAATATGGCGCCGTCTTCGTGATTGGAATCGGCGGCGAGCTTTCGAACGGCGAATACCACGACGGTCGGGCGCCCGATTACGACGACTGGAGTACGGAAACCGAGCCCGGCTATTACGGGCTCAACGGCGATATTCTCGTTTGGAATCCCGTTTTAGAGCAGGCGTTTGAACTTTCTTCGATGGGAATTCGTGTCGATAAGCCTGCGCTTCTCAAGCAGCTTACGATTCGGGGTTGCGAGGAGCGTCGCGAACTTGCGTTTCATAAAGCGCTTTTGAACGACGAACTCCCCCTTTCGATTGGCGGCGGGTTGGGACAGTCTCGACTGTGCATGTATCTTTTACGCTGCGCTCATATCGGCGAGGTTCAAACGTCGATATGGCCGGACGAGATGATTCGCGCGTGCGCCGACGCGGGTATTCTTTTGCGCTGAACCTGCTTCGGAGTTTTTTTCGACTTCTTAAAGTTGTTTATCATTGTCGACGGAGTGGAGAAACCCATGAGCGCTTTTCTCCACTCCGTCTGTGCTTAAAGGCGATCCTGTCTTTTCTTACTCTTTTATTTTTTCTAAATTTTCTCTGTAACGCATGTTTTTTATTGTTCCTAAGGCTATTCGCCAGCTATTATTAATGTTATCATCATAGACGCATAGACGTTATGCGCCGTTATTTTCGCGTACTGAGAGAAAGAGATATGAATATGACAGACGAACAGATTGTGGAGTCGTTCCATGCAATGTGGGATAATTTCCCCGAACCGGTTATGCTCATCAAAAAGAGCCGAGAGATAATCGCCGTAAACCACAAAGCGGCTGAATTTAATCTTAAACCAGGTTCAAAATGCTCTTCTTACGGTTCTCCCGACCAACATCGCGGGTGCCGTTGCAACGAAGCGGTAGACAACGCAAAATGCGTCGCCGTTACGTACGAAGGCCCAATGGGAAAAGCCTTCGGTTACTGGATTCCCGTAGCGGCGAAACCCGAATGGATTCTTCATTTTAGCGTTGGGACTACGTTTGAGTACGAATCGCTTGGCGTTCCGGTTCATAAGATCGAACGATTCTAACTTTCGTAGAATCGCGTTGAATCGAACAAGAGCGCTTGGGAACGTATGTATAAACGTTAGAACGCCTTCTTCTTCTGATTAGATTTTAGCGACCATGCGCGTCGACAGCGCTTAATTCGCTTAAGCGTCGTGTGATTGCGTTCTTTTCTGAACTTCGCGTTGGTTAGCGCGGAACCGACGTTGTTTTCAATCGCTGTTATCCTTTTCTCTTTAAACGAGTTGCGTTTTCTTTTTGTCGTCGTAAAACGTCTGTGGATTCATCTCGTTCGTCTACTGTAGAAAAGAGTCCAAGACTTTTTCAGGGGACGTATGAGAGAAGGTTCAACGTTCATGTTGGGAGCGCGTATTGTTGAATCTCCCTTTGCCGACGTTATACTATGCGGAAACATCCCCATGTTTTGGGAGCAATATTATGAGCATC
>CAMZHY010000270.1 GCA_947307005.1 uncultured Planctomycetaceae bacterium | reverse complement strand
CTTCTCCGTCTACACGACGGTCAACGTTCCTGACGGCGGCACCGCGCTCCTCGGCGGCATCAAGCGCCTCAGCGAAGGTCGAAATGAGGGCGGCGTCCCGATCCTGAGCAAGATCCCCTACGTCAAGCGCCTCTTCTCCAACAGCGCGATCGGACGTGAAACGACCAGCATGCTCATGACGGTTACCCCGCGCATCATCATCCAGGAAGAGGAAGAAGAGTTCGCCACCGGCCTCAACGCCGCGAAGTGATCTTCCGAAACTCCTAGCGAGAACATGATTCCCTGAAAAGACGGTCAGGCGAGATCTTCGCCTGATCGCCTTTTTTATTAGAAAACAAACGCTCGCAAATTCGCCCGTTTTCCGTCGCGGAAAGCGGGCTTCTTTATTGACGAAGACCCTACGGCGCGAAAGGACTTGAATCGCGCGCCGAATTTAACTATAGTCCGTCGAGAAGGGATTCGCTCAATGAAAAATCATATAAACATCGCGCTCATCGCGCTCGTAATAACGACGTTCGTCGTCGGAGGCGTTTCAATACGCGGCGCCGAGGATACGGAAAAGCCGTCGGGCTTTACCGGTTATCTTCTCGACGATCGAGGCCTAGAAGAAAAAAACGACGATTCGACGTGGCGCGAAGGCTTTGAATCCCCCGGCGTAAGCTGGCGCTATCTATATCAAGACGGGTCCGTCAAAATCGACGAGCATCGGCGCGTCGACGATTTCTTTCATGAAGGCGAACGTTCCGAACTGTTGCGTTACGAGGTGGAAGAGCCGGGCGTCGTCGTTTTCGCCCACTACGTCGATTATCCCAGCGTCTACGCCGACGTTTCGCCGTCGCTCTGGGTGCGTTCAGACCGACCGGGCGTCTCCCTTGCGGCGCTCGTCGTCTTTCCTAAAACGATTCGCCCAGACAACGGCAAACCGCTCGTCGCGCTCGTCCCCGGCTCCTCCTACCGGAAACCGGGCGAATGGCAGAAGCTCGAATTTCCCCAGGGACTGGAGAAAACGCTTGAAAAGACCGCTCAATCGATTCGCGGCGAACATAAGACGCCCGCGAGTCTCGAATGCGCTTACGTTCGGCAGATTCTGCTCGTCTCGGAAGCGCGCGCCGGGCGGTATTCGCTTTGGATCGACGATTTAGAGATCGCGGGGAGCCTCCCTCAAAACGTCGAGTCGCTCCAAGAGTGGGAGCGCGACTCCGCATTCGATCCGATCAACCTCTTGAGTTGTCGACTCCAACTTTCCAACACGCCGATCTTCGGACAGGACGAATTATCAGAGTACGACGTCTACGGTCGCGAACCCTTCGGGATTGACAAGGAAAAGGTCGCCGAAAAGAAAAAACGGAAGCTTGAGTTCTCTCCGGACGTCCTCGATCGGAGCGTCGCCTCGTCGAAGAGCGCGACGCTCGCGGAAGGCGCGTCAGAACGTCAATCGACGTTTGAAGCCGCGTCGATGTTTCTCCAGGAGTTGGGGGCCGAATCCCCTCGAACGATCGACGAAATGATCGCCGATGCCACGCGACGGAGCGTCGCGAAAGAACCGTCCGTCGGTCAGGCGAGCTTCGTCGACAATTTAGGAATCGCCTCGCGCGTCGCCAACGCCGCTTTCGACGCAAACCTGTCGACTTCGGCGCAAAGCGCGGAAGAAGACGGGAAAAGCGCCGCGAAGACCGAACTCGTTCTAGGAAGCGGCACGCTTCCCGGTCGTGAAGACGCCGCGACCGAATCGTTTCGACGACACAACGATAGGCTCGTCGCCGACGCAAAATTTCACGCGGGACTCCTTGAAACGGAGAACGACCGACAGGTTTACTCGATCCGCGCGATCGAGTATCAGGGCGAATCCTTTGAATTCCTCAAGAAACTTGGTTTTAACGCCGTTTGGATCGTCGGCGCGCCGACCGCTCGGCAACTCAGCGACGCCGAAGAGGTCGGGATCTGGCTAATCGCCGAACCTCCCGTCGGCGCCAACCTTGTTTCCGAAGCGGAGGTCGCGCAGGCCGCGGCGGAATCGAAACGGAGAAAAGAAGAAGAAGAGAGGGCGCGCAGGAACCCGAACGAACTGACCGACGACGCGCGCGGAGTCCTGCGATTTGAAAACGCGGCCGCGCAAGGCGCCGAATCCGAACTCTTCGGGGGCGTCCAAATCACGACGGCGTACGATCCCGTTCTGCTTTGGAATATGGGATCGCGGCTCAAATTGGGTTCGATTCAGGCAGTGCAGCGCGATCTCAATAAGATACGCTCGCTCGATCCGCTCAAGCGTCCCATCATCGGCTCCGTCTTGACGGGCGTCGACGCGTACACGCAGGAAGGCTGTCTCGACGCGCTCATGCTCGCGCGCGAACCCCTTCAGACTTCGCTCGACCTCAACGATTACGGGGAGTGGCTCGTCAAATATCAGAACCTCGCGACGAACGCCCGCGCCGTCTTTTGGAACAAGATTCAAACGCAACCGACGATTTCCGCGACCCTTCAGCGTCAGTTTTACGGGATGGCGGACGAAACGCCCGGCGTCGTCTCGTGCGAGCAGATTCGACAGCTTGTAAGAATGTCGATGCGCGCGAAATGTCGGGGGCTTCTGTTCAGTTCCCTCTCGCCGCTGGACGCGAAAGACCGCAAAACGCAGTATCGCGCCGCCGCGCTTGAAACGATCAACCTTGAACTGCAACTCATCGCTCCTTGGTTCGCGCTCGGCGATCCGGAACAGGAGCTTACGCCTACCTCCGCGCCGACGATTAAGGGAGTCGTGTCGAGGACGAAGCGTTCCTTCCTTTTCGTCCCGATCTCAACCGAGCCGAACAACCAGTACGTCATGGGACAGGACGCGGTCAACAACCTGACGGCGACCATTCCCGCGCGCGAAGGATATTCCCCCGATCTACTCGCGCCCGGCGCGCTGCGAAAAATCGTTTCAAGACGCCGCGCCGGCGGAAACTATTTCACGCTCGACGAAGGGAGCATGAATTCGATTCTCTTCTTTACGCAGTCCGACTTCGTAAGTCAAAAGATTTCAGAACGCGCGCCCGCCTACGGAAACAGGCTCGCCAAGTTGGCGATCAGTCTTGCGCGCAAGCGGCTCGACCTTTACGAGCAGACGGTTTACGCGCTTCGTTACGTCGAAGAGCACGGTTCGTTCCCGAAATCGGCGCCGAAATCGCCGACGCTCGGCGCCGTCGTCGACAAGGCGGAGGATCAGATCAACGAGGCGGAAGTTTTTCTCGCGCGGCGCGACGCGTCGCAGGCGTATCTCGCCGCCGAGCGCGCGACGCGCGAAATTCGCAAGATCGAACGCGAATTCTGGCTCGCCGCGACGCGAAACGAAATCGCGCGCCCCGTCACGCCCCTGTCCTCGTCCTTTTACGACGCGCCCGCCTATCTCGAACTCTACGACAAACTCCTCTCGGGAAGGCTCCACGCGGTCGAACCCAACCTCATTGTCGGCGGCGACATGGAGAATCAGCAGAATTTCGTCGGAGGGGGATGGCGCGTCTTCGTCGAGGACTCGATCCTTGACTGTTCGACCTTCATCGAAGGATACGATCCGAACGCGGACCCGGACGAAGAAAACAAACGTCCGGCGGGAAGAATTCTCAAACTCAAAGTCGCGCCGAAGATTGGCGCCGAAGACAGGGTTCCCGAGCAGGTCGAAGGGGCCACGCTCAACGTCGAGACGGAGTTCAACACGCAAATGGGACAGACGATTTGCGTTCAGGGGTGGATCAAAATTCCCCAAGATTTGAAAAGTTCCGTCGACGGAATTGAAATCTACGACGATCAGGGAGGCCGCGGACTCGCGCTACGCTTCAAAAAAGCGACGGGCTGGACGCGCTTTGCTTTCTATCGGCTCGCGACGAACAACGGTCCGATGCGAATCAGATTCGCCATGTCCGGCGTCGGCGAAGTCTGGCTCGACGACGTCGCCGCCTACGCGCTACAATCTTCAAATTGACCTGCGGCGGCGAAATTTCTAAAAAACAAAGAAACGCGCCGCTTTTCTTAAGTTCCGTTGTTGAAAAACGGAACAAGTCTGATAGACTCTTTTGACGCTCGTTCGCATGGAAGGCGATGACTTGTTCTTCGTTCCTTCTCTGAAACGTAGGTCTCATATAGATGATTCACCCAACGCAATTTCGCGCGCCCTTTTGACAAGGATATAATTCGATGAAGAAAAATTTGATCTCCGCGCTCTTTACCCGAAACGCCGCGCGTCGCGACTCCGATCGAACGGCGCCGAAATTCTCCGCGCTGCGCGCCGAACCCCTCGAATCCCGCGAGATGCTCTCCGCGACCGAGACGGCCCTATTGCTTACCCCCCCCCAAGATTACGTAGTTTCACAAAGCTATTCTAATCAAAGCGCGATCGATCTCTCCGACCTCGAACTATCTTCCTCCAACGCCGTTTCTTCCAATACTTGGGTTGTTTCTTCCACGGCCGACGACGCCTCCGTCGCGGGAACATTGCGCAACGCTATCGAGAACGCGGAAGACGGAGATACGATTACTTTCGCCGATTCCCTCGGTAGCGCCACGATTACTCTCGACAGCGAACTTACGGTAAATAAATCGATAACGATCAACGCGAGTAATCTTTGGAACGCAACGTCCTCCGAACTAGGATTGACGATCAGCGGCGGGGGGACGACGAGAATAATGGACGTTTACGGCGTCGGCTGTAACGTTGAAATCATTGGAATAACGTTTGCAAACGGTTATAAGCTCAATTCCGAAAGTTACGACGACGAAGGAGAACCTTATGATGAAGACGACGCCTACGGCGGCGCCATTAACAATACGTACGCGACGTTATCCCTCAATAATTGCATCTTTAGTAACAATTATGCAGAAAATGAGGGCGGCGCTATTTACAATTACGATGGAACGTTGTCGCTCGATAATTGCTCGCTCTGCGGAAATGAAGCGAATGAGGGCGGAGCGGTATATTCATTTTGCGGTCCGACGACGCTTACTGATTGTACGATAACTAACAATACCGCTAAATACGCCGGCGCTATTTGCATTGATAGCGACGAACTCATCGTTGAAAATTGCGTATTTAACGACAATCACGCGCTGTACAAAGACGATCGTTATATTTACTATGCCGGCGGAGCGGAACGATCGTCGCGACGTCGTCGTCCTTCACTGGCAACGATGGTTACTGCGCCGTCTACGTCGAGACGTCGTCCTCGGCTTCGTTCACAGACTGCGAGTTTAAAAACGGTATAAACAATGCCTTCTATATCAGGAGCGGCACAGTCTCGCTGACGCGTTGCGACATAACCAACAACGGCGACGGTTTCGCGGTCTTGAACGGCGAAGTCTTTTTGACGAATTGCAGTATACTCGACAACGGAACGGAAGGTCAGTATATTAGCGACGCTGGCATTTACGTTGGAGACAACGCCGTTCTCACCGCGATTAACTGTCTCGTCTCAGGAAACGGACACAGCAATTCATGGGGTGGCGGCTTGTATCTCGAAGGAAATACG
>CAMZHY010000269.1 GCA_947307005.1 uncultured Planctomycetaceae bacterium | reverse complement strand
TGAACGTCAATACGACGTGCGCCCAAAGAAGGTCGTTTTCGATTCGCGAGGTCAGTTCAGGGAAGACTCCATCTTTATGACGGTTGTCTTTCGTTGCGGATCGCGTTCGATTGTTATACCTTTTATGAACCGTGGGTTATCTGTCGAATACGAACTTGCTTCTTCATTTCGAAACGTCTCCGCGCCCCCGAAAAAGAGAATTGGCGTTCTCAATACGGAAGCGGGAGTTCTCGGACGAGTCGACGACTATGGTCGAGAAATCCAAAAGCCGTGGCCGCTGGTAGAAGAACTTGGAAAACAATATATCGTTGAGGCGGTCGATCCTTCGGAACGTCTTGTTCCTGGTAAATACGACGTTTTATTAGCGTTCCAACCTTCTTCGTTAGGAACCGTTGAAGAGATGAACTTCATTAACGTCGTCCGTCAGGGGCAACCGGTTGCAATCTTTGAGGATCCTCGCCCAGTTTTTCTAGAGTTCTTACCTGGAACAAACGAAAAGCGTCGTCCCACTCCAACTAATCCAATCCCGCCTCTCAAGGGGGAAATCAATATGCTTTGGACGGTCTTGGGAATCAAATTCGACGGCGGTCATGTTCTCTGGAAAAACTACAACCCCTATCCAAAGTTGGCAGGCCTTTCTGAAGAGTATCTCTTCGTCGATAAACGTCCGATTCATTATGAACTTGGGAAAAACGAAGATTTTCAAGATGACGTTGACTCTAACGTAGCGTTCAACAAAGACGAACCAACAGTCTCTTCGCTCGAACGACTTCTCTTCCCGTTTGCTGGTTCTTTATCACAGGCGGAAGTCGCTGAAACCACCTTCACGCCTTTGATTGTCACTGACGCCGGCGGGTACTCTTCCGTCGACGACGTCGTTCCAATGGGAGCTCGAACCAGAAGCGCCAAACGTCTCGAACATAGAGGGGCATACACGTTAGCGGCGTTAATAACCGGGATCATTCCAAAAGCTTTCCAAGTTCCGACAACCGACGCCAACGCCCCTATCATGCCGACTCCGCCAGAATATCGGGTTGCAGTTGTCGCAGACGTAGATATGGCGACGCCAGGGTTCTTTATGCTTCGCGATATGGGGTCGGATCTTAGAAGCGGCGTGTCGTTCGATTTTGACAATGTGGCCTTTGTCCTGAACATTATTGATAAATTAGCAAACGAGGAATCGCTCGTCGCTATTCGCAGTCGTCGTCCGCGTCATCGAACTCTCACGAGAATTGAAGAGGCGACTCGAAAAATTCGCGATCAAGCGACTATAGCGCAAATCGCTTACATGAAAGAATTTGAATCAGAACGGCTAAAAGAAGAGGCCGCGTTGCAAAAGACCTTTAGAGAACTATCGCATCGCAACGGTTCGCCCAAAGAACTTAGTCGCGAAGAATCGGTCGAATTAGAGGCGTCTATGCTCGCCGCTCAGCAACGTCTCTCAAGCGTCTTGGACGAGAAAAAAAGAAAATTTGACAGAAAAGTTGAAGAGGAACAGCGGGAGGTTGACGAATACGTCCGTAAAACTCAAAGCCGATATAAAACGTACGCTGCCGTCCTTCCACCGCTTCCCCCTCTTGTCATCGGTTTAATCGTGTACGCATATCGTCGCCGCAGACAGGGATCGGTTTACGGTTTCTAAACCCGAGGTTTGCATTTCTCAAGTCATTCGATTACAATTTCCTGCTAGATTCAAGTAGCGAGCGTTTCGTTGATTCCCGTCTCGATTCGTTCGCGGCGTATGTAATACCTCAAGGAGAATGTCATGTCAAATTTATCACGCCGGAGTTTTATGAAGGTTGGCGCAACATCGCTGATCTCCTCTCCCATTCTCTCGTCCCTCGCCGTTTCGGGGGCTTTTGCCGCCGATAATCCAACGCCTAACCTAAGTTGGGGCGTTCTGCTCCATCTCGGGCACAACATGTGGGGCGATAGCCCGACTGCGTATACTCCGCCGGTCGACCATTTCACGTGCGATGAAAAGCTCTGGGAAGAACTTTCTGAAAAGGCGAGTAAAACGGGCCTTAACATGCTCGTCGTCGACCTTGGAGAGGCCGTTCAGTACAAGAGCCATCCGGAAATCGCAATCAAAGGCGCATGGACGGTCGAAAGACTGCGCGAAGACCTCGATCGCATAAGAAAGCTCGGATTAGAACCCATTCCGAAGTTGAACTTCTCGGGTTGTCATGATTTTTGGCTGGGACCATATTCGCGAATGGTTTCGACTCCGACCTACTATAAAGTCTGCGCAGATCTTATTAAGGAAGTCTCCGAAATATTCGACCATCCGCGCTTCTTCCACCTGGGTTACGACGAAGAGTCCTACGTCCATCAGCAAACGCTTGATTACGTCGTTATTCGCCAGAAAGAACTCTGGAAACACGACTTTCTCTTCTTCGTGGACGAATGTGAGAAAAACAAAACGCGTCCGTGGGTTTGGGCCGACTATGGCTGGGATCATCCAGATTTTCTCGAGTGGGCGCCTAAATCAGTCGTTATGAGCAACTGGTATTACGGCAAAGAATTTGATCCTGAAAAGGCGCCGCATGTGAAGTTTTATCTCGACCTCAAAGACGCTGGTTACGACCAAATTCCCACCGGGTCAAACTGGTCTAACGACGAAAACTTTGACCTCACCGTCAAATTCGGTAAAGAGAATCTCGATCCCGAACATCTTCTCGGTTATTTGCAGACGCCTTGGAAGTTTACCGAGCCCGATTCCCATCAGCACAACGTCGAATCGCTTGAGCAAGTTGGCGCCGCAAAGACTAAGTATTACGGCGGCTAACCCGCTCAATTTTTCTGATGAAAAAACTGAACGGCGTTCGTTTGAGAAATCAGACGAACGCCGTTTTCTGTGATAGACTCCAATAGAACAAAATCTAACTAATTTGGAATTGGATAGGTTTCGTCCGTGAAAAGAGGCGTTCGCACTCGAACAGGAATATTCGTCCCATTTTCAATTTCAAACGACACGCGATAAACGCCAGGGGCTATTCGAATCTCCGGCGTTTTAACATTAAGCGCTTGCGGTTCGCTCAAAGGAAAACCGTAAATCGTTTCTTTCTGATCAGGAAGGGCAAATACAAACTGTCCTCTATGTATTTCGCACTCAATAGAAATATCTCCGACCGAATCTTTCTCCCCAACCTTCGCAAAAGTCACGCGCGGATTAACGAGCGTCGTATCTTCAGCCACGTCCCCTTCCGATTTAAAATGGACCTGTAAGCCAACGCGACAAGGAACGTCGACTTGGAGTTCCCATACATAGGAGCCGCTCTCTTCACGGGCGGTTGACGACGTAGTTCCTCCCAAGTCGCTACGTCCCGCATATACGTTTTGCCAAATAGGATAGATAACCCGACGAAACCTCTGAGTTCCGTCGTCAACTCTTTCAAGATGGAATTCCTTGCGAAGATTTAGAAGCGCGTTACGTTCGTCGACTGATTTCCGACCGGCAAGACGTTTATCGAGTTCAAACTGGCGGCATAACTCCTTCGAAACGCATCCTGAAAGGCGTAACTCTTCGTATTCGCGAATCATATCGAGAATCTCGTCTATAAACGGATGGGTCAACGCAGCGCCGACAGAAGTCTGGAATGAAAAGGACGCGTCGTAGGCAAGCGTCGCGCCTAGACAGTATTCGTACATGTCTGGGGTCGCATTCTTGTCGTATGCGTAATACCAGCCAACGTCAAGATAAGACGATTCCGGATGTTTCGCGCTAAATCCTCCACTGCGCTCCTCGAGATATGCTTTAAGGTCGTCGTGACCGTCCGCAGACGCGTTGCGTGAAATCATATGCCAAGAATACGGCGAACAACTACTCGCCTGAAACAAGATGTTTTTATTCTCTAACGCGTCGTAAAACGCTTTGTGAAGTCGAGCGTTATAATACCAATGTTCCGACCCTTCGTTAGGGCGTTGCAACTTTTCGGAACCGTCAAAATAAATCATTTCGATCGGCAACTCGTTGGCGACTTTAGCAAAATTCGCGGCGATCTCGTCTATGAAACTTGAGTCAAGGTCAGGCAAATGGTATCCGTAAGCCCGCGTAAAGTGGGCGACGCGAGCCCCTTTGTTATGACTTGATATCGCAGTGCCATAAAGACCACGTCGACAATCGTATAGTCCGTCTTTTTCGGCGCGTCCATACTCTATCAGTTCATCGTCTATGCGGACAACCTGCCCAGATCCCATGTAAGGATCCTCGCCCGTTGGAAAAATTGCCCCGTCGTCAGACGTCTTGAGTATCTGAGATTCGGCGTTCCCTTCGAGTTTTTCCGCAAGCGTCGAGGAAACGTCGGTTACAAAACGGGGATCGGGGACGGGCGTTAAATACGGATCGTCAGAATCCACGGAGGCGCCGAGAAGATGAAGACCAAAACGAATTCCCTCTCTGTTAAAGTCGTCAATAACCTCGCGTAATTTTGGAAGCCCCCCCGGAAAATTTCTTTCATTAACCGCATAGTTTCCAGTGGATCGACACCAAGAATTCTGAAGTAGAAGGATTTGCTTAAAACCGCCGCGCTTAGCTATCGCCAACGCTTTTTCATACTCGTCCGCCTGAAAATTCGTCAGAAAAAAGTATGATTGATGAATGTAGGGAGACGCGCCGCGCCAACCGTTTCCGGGCTTTGGAGAAGGAACGCCCGCTTTATTTTGAAGCCGTTCGACGGCGTCCGCCCAGTTTTCATCTGAAACCGCGACTACGGCGCAGCTCGCGGGAAAAACGCCATGACGTTCAAAACTTTTTGCCGACAACACGCAACGCTCAGATTCCCAGTAGGGAAGCGCTTCCGAAGCAAAATCCTCGAGTCGATTCGCGCGTTCTTCACCGTCGACGTCCATTATGACGTCAACCCAATCGACAAGACAGCGAACGGAAGTCTCGGGGGGCAAACCATTGTAATAAAAGTAGAGACTTTGAACGGAATCGTAGGTTAAATCGTTGAGGGCTGGAGAATTAAGATCAATAACTTTCCAACCGACGAAGTCAACGGTAATATAATCGTCCCGATGACCTCTCTTGCCCCCAAGCTGAATTTTAAGCTGTTCGCCTTTACCATCTCCCCAAACACGAGCGCGGAGACGTAAGCACCCGGACAGATCCAAGGGCCTTTCAAAATTTCTTCCTTGGAAGCTCCAACCGTCGCCCGTCACTCTTGAGGAATTCGCGCTGAATTCAGCGACGGGCGTAGCGTCGTCTATGCGGGATTCATCGTTTGCCTCGCTACGCGGAAGTTGTGTAAAGCGGTGCTCGCAACCTGTTTGGTCCCCCTTGATATCTCCATTTCTGGAATGATGAGGAGCCACGTTAATCGACGTCGTCATGAGTCCTACACGGAAACCGTCGGAAAGCGTGGTTGTATTGATCCAACCTGGAATAGCGTCGTCAGAAGGAACGGCCAGCATAAAAACAGCGCACTCGTCGACAATCTCGTCAGACGTGACCGAAAGGAGATCAATAGTTGCAAATCCTGAGTCTGGACGAACACAATACGTCGCCT
>CAMZHY010000268.1 GCA_947307005.1 uncultured Planctomycetaceae bacterium | reverse complement strand
CGCCGCCATGCGCCGACGCGCCGCCATGAGGCGCGCCCGGGGCGTTCTGCGCGACCTCGTAGCCGATGAGTTTGTCGCAACCATTCTGAAGCCATGGGAGCGACTTCCATGCGCCAGAAAGAGCGAGGAGGAAAAGCGCCAGCATCGCGTAGAACCCGCCGACGTTGTGCAGGTCGAAGATCGCCCGAGCGGCGCCGCGATTGAGAACGGGGCGAAACGCGTTCTTGAGCGCCTCGCGATTCTTCAGGAAACTTGGAAACCAGCGAATCAGCCCGGTCAGAAGCGTCAACGCCGCGACCAGCCCCGCGTAGCCGACAATCTTCATCCCGACGCGATCTTTCGATTCAATCTTGAGCGACGTATGCCACGTCCGAACGGCGCGGAAGAATCCGCTCGTCGTACTCGCGCCGTAAGAGACGCCTTTAGCGTTAAAAGGGTCGACGTACGCGATATAGACCCACGATTCGTTCGCATTCTGCGCGGAGACGAGCGCGCGCCATGTCTTACTGGGATTCGACGACGTCTGAAGACTCCGAACGCGAACCGTCGTCGGCGTTTCAAAAGACTCCGATTCTAGTTTCTCAAACGTCTCGATAAGCGTCCCCGGCGCTATGAGCGTTTCGCCGGGATGAGCGGGCGCCTTGAAGCGCGTCGGTTCCGCCAAATATTCGATCTCGGGCTGAATCATGAGAATACAGCCAGTCAGACACATGACAAAGAACAATATCCCGACAATCCATCCGCAATAGCGGTGAACGTAACGACAGAAACCCTTCAACGCTTTCATATCCCTCGACTCCCTAACGCCTAACGCGCCGCTTTTCGAGCGTCGTCGCTAACTACCTTATGCAAAAAGAAATTCTAACCCCAAAGGCGCGACGTTTCAAGAGACGACGTCCGGAATTGCGAAACCTTTTCGTTTACTCCTCGTTTTCCGTCTTAGGGCGCCGCCTCACGATCAGCGCCCCGTATTTGTTCGCGCCGCGCGTTCCGGGGATCAGCCCGACGATCAGCGCGACGGGATTGAAAAACGGCGAGAGAATTCGCAATATCAAGAGCCAATCGTTCGGTTTGCAATACAGTATGGTCGAGCTAAGGAATCCGTCGCTCAGAAAGGGGAAAACGACGAGTTCGTAGGGAACGACGTACGGCAGGAAAAAGAGCGGATAAAACCAGCCGGAAACGTTAATATCGTGAAGACGACGCAGGGACAGACATACCGTCGGGCGGAACGCCGCGCGGAAACAACAGAGCCAAATAATAAACAACAACAATCCCGGGAGAGCGAACGCGTCTCCAAAGCGTTCACACATGGCTTGAAAGACAATAATGGGAACGACAAGAATAATGAAAATCAGAGGCGCCAAAAGCCAAAACTCGGCGCGAGTCGAACGACCTTTGACGACGCGCCGCCTTTCGTTAAAGGATCTCCACGCTTCGGCAAAACCGACGGGCGCAAGGCTAACTTTTACGCCGCAATATTTGCAGAACTTGCTCTTTTCTGAAATCTCGCCGCCGCATTGTGAACAAAACGCCATAATTGTCCTCGAAACGCGTTCTTTTTGAATTGGACCTCGCCCTCTCTAACGCTCCCACCACTTAGTACGATCGTACTGGTTTGCACACGGATTTCCGGGAACCAATAACGTCAACGCGACTATGACCTGAAGAACGATAAGCGCAATCGTAAGCGACCACGTTTCAACTGACGCCACAACCCCCGTCAGAAAGACGAGTCCCAATATGATCGAGACAAGCGATAAGACTCCAGTGGAAACATTGAAGTCATGGAAGCGACGAATCATTAGCGTGAAACTCGGAATCGCTAGAATCAGCGCCGCGACAAACGCAAAGCAAAGAGACGCCGCGTCAAAAACGCTTATCCCGCCTTTAGAACAGATTGAATAGACGCTGGGACTCGCGGGAAGAACGACCGTAGCAAATATTAAAAAGGCCCAGCTCCAGCATACGGAACACGATGCGCGCCCGTTTATACGAAACGTCTCTGAAATAACGGTTTTGATTCCGCAGATCGCCGCGCGCAGAATTCTTGAAGCCGACGCGTTCGTCCCGTAGAGCGATATCACGTCGCCGCCGCAAGAATCGCAGCGCGCGACGTCCTCGGTAAAACTCTTTCCGCATTGCGGACATACGCTTATGGACCAACCTCGGTTCTTTGCGTATTCTTTGCGTTTGAACGGCAGCGGTCCGTATTTGTTCGGTCCTTTCGTTCCGGGAATCAGCGCGACGATAAAAACATATAAAAAGAGAGGCGTTAGAAAACCGCAGAAGACGGCGTCCGACGCGAAGCGGCGAATGATAATGACGCCCAAGAGAAAAATGGGCAATAACTCCAACCAAAACCCCGGCAGTCCGACGTCGTGTAAACGCCGACAGATTACGTCGAAGGATAGTTTGAGGCAAACGAGTCCCCAGACGATCGGCGTAGTCAGGGAGGTCGCCGCCGCAATTCTAGCGACGTCCGCGGCTTCCTCGCTTAATCGCAAAGAAATCTCTACAGAAAAATCTAAAAGAAACAATGCGGCGACCGTCGGCAAAACAAGCGTAAGAAAAACAAAGAGCTGCCAATACCAAAACTCCGAACGCGACGCGCGTCCTCTCGTTCCGCCGCGCCAAAAACACGCCTTAACCGCGTCCCAAAAGTCGGCGGGATCTCTGCGCGCAGTCCTTTCCCAACTCCAAGGCAAGTTTGTCGTCTGCGTTCCGGCCTCAGAGGACGTCGAAACGAGGTCGGGCGCGTTTGCCAACCCCTCGCCGTCGGAAAACGCGAAGCCGCAATTATCGCAATAACGGGAATTAGAAACCGATTCTTTTCCACATTGCGGACATACGATCATTGCGAAACCTCGTAATACGTTTTGTCTTCCGCAACCGCCGCGCGGTTGATTGGCGGCGGACCATACTTGTTTTCTCCTTTCGTTCCGGGCAGGAGCGAGACGACGAATACGAATAAAAGAAGCGCCGCTAGAAAAACAAGGAAGATGATCGGGACGACGACGGAGATCGGGTCGACGACGGAACCAAAGGCAATCGCGACGGCAAGGAGAGCAAGGTCAATTAGGAACAAATACGGCGGAAACCCCGGCAGTCCGACGTCATGAAAACGACGAACGGTTACGGTAAAGGTCGGTCCGGCGCAAACGATCCCCCAGACAATCCCCGCAAGTATAACGACGGCTCCCGCAACAAGTAGGACAGCGGCGGTTTTGGGAACGAATCCCATTCGCCAAACCAACGTTGAATTAAAGAACACGCCGCCGCTTATCGGAAGGACGACCGTAAGAAAAACAAAGAGAATCCATCGCCAAAACTCGGAGCGCGACGCGCGACCCTTCACGCCGCCGCGTCGAAAACACGTCTTGACCGCTTCCCAAAAGCCGTCTGGAACTTCGCGCGCGATCCCGTCGTAACTCGCGGGCGAATTCGTTGTCTGCGTCCCGACGGCATAGGGGTTCGTCGCGGCGTCCGGCGACGGCGACCCGACTTTCGGCGCAGCGTAGCCGCAGGAAGCGCAGAACGATTCGTCTTCGGGAAAACTCTTTCCGCATTGCGGACATACGATCATTGGCTCGCCTCTTCGTTTTTGGCCTTGTCCTTCGCGTTCGCTTTGCGTTTAACCGGCGGCGGCCCGTATTTGTTCCTGTCTTCGTCACCCGGACAGAGCGCGACAACGGCGACAAACAAAAGAAGGAACGGTATAAAACACAAGAGAATCCCGACGACTTTGTCGTTGGAATTCTCTGACGTCATGACGACGAGGAGTAGATAAATGATTAAGAACAAATACGGCGGGTATCCCGGCAAACCGACGTCATGGAATCGCCGAACGGTCACGGAGAAGGTTGGACCGATGCAAACGATCCCAAAGACGCCCGCCGCCGCCATAGCGATATATCCGACGTTCTCAAGGTCGCCTCCGCCGGTCTCCGCAACTAGGATTAAAAGGAGTACGCCGCCGACAAGCGGGACGACGACCGCGAGAAACACAAAGAGCGCCCAATACCAGAACTCCGCGCGCGACGCGCGCCCTCTCATGCCCCAGTAAAAGAAACACTGCTTAATCGCGCCTCCAAAACAGGTTGGAACTTCGCGCGCGATTCCCTCGTAACTCGCGGGAGAATTCTTTGTCTGCGCGCCGACTTCAAAGGGCGTCGCGACGACGTTCGACGCGTTTTCCCGCCTTTCTTCGTCCGAAAACGCAAAGCCGCAAAAGTCGCAATACTGCTCAGAAGTCGACTCTTTTCCGCACTGAGGACAAGTTATCATCGTCGCGCCTCGCTGTTTTGAGCGTCGTTCTCTTGCGACGCTTCGCGTTTGATCGGCTGCGGTCCGTATTTGTTCGATCCTTTCGTCCCCGGAATCAGCGCGACGATCAGGATCGCCAAAAGACAGATTCCCGCGACAAGAGGGAACGCTATTAAAATGAGCGTTTCGACGAATTTGCTCACACGCCAAGGAAGACCGTAATACCAAAGCAGGATAAAGACGACTACTTCCAAGAGGAGAAGATACGCGGGAATCCCGGGGAGATTAACGTCGTGAAAACGACGGACGGTCACGGTTAAAGTCGGACCGGCGCAGACAATTCCCCAGAGAAACGCCGCAAAGACAGCCAAGGGACCGCCGAAAACTGGACAAACAACCGTCCAGAAAAGAAATAGAATCCAAAACCAAAACTCGGAGCGTGACGCGCGTCCTTTTACGCCGCCCTGTTTAAAGCACAGCTTGATCGTGGCGATCATATTGGAGGGAACGTCGCGAGGTTCCGAATCGCGCGGTAAGGAAGAGTTCGTCGTCCGCGCGCCGACGGCGTACGGGTTCGACGTCTCGTCCGGAGTCGATCTCGTCGACGGCGGTTCGACTTTCGGCGCCGCGCAGCCGCAGGAAGCGCAAAACGCTTCGCCCTCGGGAAAACTCCCGCCGCATTGAGGACATACGCTCATTGGGAAACCTCGCCGTTTTGCGTTTGCCCCCTTTGGGACGTTTTGCGTTTGACCGGCGGCGGTCCGTATTTGTTCGGTCCTTTCGTCCCCGGAATCAGTCCGACGATCAAAATCGCGAAACCGCTAATTAGCAAACCGCCTGCGACAACCCGCCTAACGTATACAGGCAGAAGATCATAAATAGAAGGAAAGACGCCAAAAAGAAGACAAACAGCTTCCAAAAAAAGGAATATATACGCCGTAATCCCGATAAGACCGACGTCGTGAAAGCGGCGAACGCTTAGGGTAAAGGTCAGAATTAAGGCGACAATCTCTAAAAACTCCGCCAGATACAGGAAAGCTTTCCAGAAGACGCCAGCCAGCGGCGCGCCGTTAACGAGTCCTAGGAACGTCGTCGCTAACGTCGGCGTGGAGAACCACAAAATAAGAACCAAAAGAATCCAAGGCCAAAATTCGACGCGAGAAGAGCGACCTTTCAAGCCGCCGTGAACAACGCACATCTTGATCGCGGCGAGTATGTTAGACGGGACGTCTCGCGCCTCGGTCTCGCT
>CAMZHY010000267.1 GCA_947307005.1 uncultured Planctomycetaceae bacterium | reverse complement strand
GGAGAACGCTGAAAATTGCAACAAACTTAAAATGACTCATCGTGAAATCTCCGACGCTGACCGTTTGACCGCGACGTCGAAGCGTTCGCCGCGACGTCGCAAAATGATGATTCTCCACGTCTTCTTATATAAGATTTGAAAACGCCAAATCCACGTCTCGATTATAAACTGTTTCGCCTTTTCCTACAAGCGAAAAAGAGGAAAACGGTAGTTTTTTTAACATAAACATTTACGGCGATCCGGTCGCGCCGACCGTAGGCGCGACGAATCGCCGTAAACGTTTCGTTTGCTTGCGCGCGCTTCAGTGACGGATATAGTCGATTTCAAACGTTGCCTGAAGTTCTTCAGGGTCGGGGAGACCGAACCATTCGGGCATCGTTTCGCTGTCGAAATTGACGGTCAGGGGCTGATTCCAGTATTCGTTTTCCGTCTCGCGAACGAGCTCGTCGTCGACGTACCAGCAGAGTTTCTCCGGGGTCCACAAGAGTCCGTACCGATGGAAGTCGTCTGCGAATCGGAAGGGCGCCTTCCAAGTTTTTTCTTTCGCGATGTGCCGGTCGCCCGTTTCGGGAGATTTCATGACGTGCAGGTTCATGTGGTACAGACTTCCGTGCGTCTTGTGGTTTCCGCTCGTTTCGAAGACGTCGATTTCCGTCCAGAGATCGGGATCGTCGGCGTAGAACCAGAAGGAACTCGACGCGACCGATTTCATCGACTTGGAGCGAACCTCAAAATACCCGTAGCGAACGCGCTCCTTGCTCTTGACAGCCGCCGTCGTAAAGTCTTTGTATCCTTTCGCGGGGTCGCCTTTCGATTCGTTTCGCGCCGTGAGTTTCAGGAGCCCGCCCTCGACCGTCACGTTTTCTTTCGAGAAGAAGCCGGGCTGACGTCCGAGCCACGTCGGGTTGTTCGGATACCATTTGAAATCGTCAAACCCCGAGTTGAACTCGTCGCTAAATTTCGAATCGAAGATCCAATCGCCTTCGATTGGGCACTTCGGCGCTCTGAGCGCGTCGGCGAGCTCGTTGAAGGCGGGGTTGTAATTCGTGTCGTTCGTGTGCCAGACCTTCGTTCCGCAACGAATCTGCTTGAATTTCGACGGAACGACGTTGTACGCGGCGAAGACGGAACTCGGGCAGCACGTGACGTCGCGGAACCCGACGGTGAACGTAATCGGAATCTCGATACTGCGCGCAAAGTTCGCCGCGTCGTAATACCGGAGCGCCTCGCGCGTCTTTTCGACCTGTTCGGGGTTGTTCCTAATGCGCCACGAATCGACAAGTTCCGGCCAACCGGCGTTGCGTCCTTTGAGAATTCCGGCGGAGATCATCGCGCGGCTGATATGCTTGTTCATGCTTGTGAGGGCAAGCCCCATTCCGCCCCCTTGGCTCGTCCCATGATACCCGATGCGCTGCGGATCGACAAAATCCTGCTCCGCGAGCCAATCGACGGCGCGGTCGATTCCGAGGATCGGAGCGCGATAGAAATACTTGTCCCGATCGCCCATGTTGTACTCGAAGTAGTTGCAGTCGAGCGACTTGTTGTAATCGTCGTACGCCTTGCCCTTGGCGTCGTTATCGGTCGGGACTTCATACGGGAAGACGTTCATCGTAAAGGTCACGAACCCGGGGTCGGTTCTCCAAATATCGGGACCGACGCCGGCGCCCGCGTACGCGATGTTGACAAGCGTCGGATACGGCGCCTCGCCCGTCTTCGGAATTCCGAGGAACCCGTAAACCCGTTGATTGTTGATCGTCGCGAAGCTCACGGCGTAAAAGTCGCGTCTTTCGTTCGAGAATTCGTCGAGCTTGCGCATTTGCGCGTCGATCGGAATCTCGCGGACTTCTTTTCGCCCCCGTTCCCAGAATTCGTCAAAATCTTCCGGCATAGGCAGTCCCGGTTCGATTTTTTCCGGATCGAAGCCCGCGCTTGCGAGTTCGCACATATCGACGGGGTCTTTCTCTCGGGGAATTTCCAAATAAACGAAGACTTTAACAAATCCCGGTTCTTCGAGCGTGGTTTTGAAGGGCGGAATTTCATCCTTCGCGAGGTCGAACGTATGCTCGCTGATAAGGTTGCGTCCGTCGTTTGTGGCCTTGACCGTCATGACGCCTGTTTTGACAGGCGCGCCCGCGCCGTCGAGAACGGCGACGGTGAAGTTTGCTTCTTCGCCGACGGAGTAAATGCAGTTTTCACGGTCGAAATTGATTTTGATCTCGACTTCGTCGGCAAAGGTCGTCGACGCGAAGAAAAGGAAAAGAACCGCCGCAAGCGCCCCATGGACGAACGTTCGGCGAGAAAAACTGGAATATGACACGAGACGTCTCCTATAGGGTTGGGACGCCGACGTCCCAGGAAGGGGCGAGTCGGCGTCGGATAACGGAATTTGGCTTTAGACTAACAGGCGCCTTGGAGCTTGGCGATCGCTTTTCGAACGCGCTCAAGCGTGAGGTCTTTTCCAATCACGGCGGCGACGTCGGTGCCGCCGCCGGGCGTCGCCTGCTGCCCGGAGAGCGCGATTCCGAGCGGATAAAGGAGCCATCCGCCCTTGACGCCCATCTCTTGCGCGAGGGGCGCGCACGCGTTGTAGACGCCTTCGCGAGTCCAGTCTTCGTTCGCTTCAAGCGCGGGGAGAATCGCTTTGAGCGCGGTCAGCGCGGTCGATTCGTCCGTCTTGAATTTCTTGTTGCGGTAGAACGCAAGGTCGTAGTCTTCCGGCATATTGTCGATGAACATGACGCGCTCGGGGAGATCGCTCAGGATTTCGCAGCGCGGTTTGAGGTTCATGCAGAGAAGCTTGAGGTCGATCGGCGTCTTGACGACGGATTCGATCCAAGGTCGAGCGAGTTCCGTGAACTCGTCGTCCGACATGCGGTTGATATAGCCCGCGTTGAACGCGCGGAGCTTCTGGATATCGAAGATCGCGGGGGACTTGTTGATCCACGCGGGGTTCCATTTTTCGATCATTTCCTCGCGGGAGAAGACCTCTTGGTCGCCCTTGGGACTCCATCCGAGGAGGAGCAGATAGTTGAGAATCGCGGAACTGAGATAGCCCTGTTTGATTAAGTCCTGATAACTCGCGTCGCCGTTGCGCTTGGAGAGTTTGCTGTGCGCGTCCTTCATGACGGGCGGGCAGTGGATGTAAATCGGTTTCTCCCATCCGAACGCTTCGTAGAGGAGGTTGTACTTCGGGGAACTGGAGAGATACTCGTTCCCGCGGATCACGTGGGTGATTCCCATGAGGTGGTCGTCGACGACGTTCGCAAAGTTGTACGTCGGCATGCCGTCGGACTTGATCAGAATTTGATCCTCAAGCTCCGCCGCCTCGACTTCGATGCGTCCGTAGATCAGGTCGTCGAAGGAGACGATTCCTTCCGTCGGCATTTTCTGACGGATCACGTACGGCTCGCCCGCGGCGAGTCGACGCTCGACTTCTTCTTTGGGCAGGTCGCGACAATGGCGATCGTAGTGTCCGACCGTCTCCCCCGCCGCGATCTGTTCCTTGTGGAGATTCTCCAAACGTTCGGCGTCGCAGAAGCAGTAGTACGCCTTGCCCTTTTCGACAAGTTGAACGGCGTAGTCTTTGAAGATTCCCATGCGCTCGCTCTGAACGTAGGGACCGTAATCGCCGCCGACGTCGGGTCCTTCGTCCCACGTCATGCCGCATTCGCGCAGCGTGTTGTAGATGATATCGACGGCGCCGTCGACGATTCGCGCCTGGTCGGTGTCTTCGATGCGCAGAATAAAGACGCCGTTTTCATGCCGGGCGGTCAGATACGCGTAAAGCGCGGTGCGAAGGTTGCCGACGTGCATATAACCCGTGGGACTGGGCGCGAAACGAGTGCGAACCTGAGCCATTCTCTTCTCCAAACTTAAAGACTGACGGAAGACGACGCGATCCGTCGCCAAAACCGAGGACGCCGCGTCACCCTCTAGTTTACCCGCAGACTCTGAAATATCAACGGTTCGCGCGTTTTTTTACTTCGCGATTTCCCCGAAGAAAAACGCTTAGATTCGGTGAAAAACGAACGCGCGCCGCGACGAAACCCTCGCCGCGGCGCGCGCGTTATATCGGCGGCGGACGTCTTGACCGACGCGCCGCGCAGAACGTTCAGACTTCCCAGCCCTTGCGAACGTCCTGCTTGAGGTACTTCGCGGCTTCGTCGCAGTTCGTAACGGTCATCGTTTCGGCGTCGTATTCGAGCTTTTTACCGCAGCGATAGGCGACCGGACCGAGCAGAATCGTTTCGGCGAGTCGACCGGAATAATCGAAATTGCACGTCGTCGCGTCGCCCGTCTTGACCGCCTTAATCCATTCGTTGTGATGTCCGATCGACGCGGGAATCGTCTGTTCCGGACGTTTGTAATCGGCGAACTTTTCCGTCGGCAGGAGCGCGTGTTCCGTATAGTTCGAGTAGAGCGCGCCTTCCGAGCCGATGAAGAGCACGCCGTTGCCCTTATCGATTCCGTATTTTTTGAGCGACTCAGGCTGCGCGGCGCCGTCGCTCCAGGTGACGATCAGCGGATCGGTCGTTCCGTCGACGCCGGGGAATTCGTATTCGACGTGGAGATCGCGCGCGGCGAAGTCGGAATCGGCTTCGGTCGGCGCCGACGCGGCGATCGTTTTGGGGTATTTCAGATCGAGGGCCCAGAAGACAAGGTCCATAAAGTGACAGCCCATGTCGCCCATGCCGCCGTTGCCGAAGTCCCAGAAGGACCGCCAGTTTCCGCCGAAATAACACGGCTGATACGGTCGTTCCGGCGCGGGTCCGAGCCAGAGATCCCAATGCAGCGTCTTCGGAACTTCGACGGCGTCGGTCGTGCGCGGCGAACCGCCCCAGACGACGCCGCACCAGACGTCGACGCGCTCAATTTTACCGACGGCGCCGGCGCGAACGAGTTCGACGACCCGACGGTAATTGTCGAGCGCGTGAATCTGCGTGCCCATCTGAGTCGCGAGGTTCTTTTCGCGCGCGAGCTTCTGCATCTGGCGGATCTGATAGACGTCGTGGGCGAGCGGTTTCTCGACGTAAGCGGCGATTCCGCGCTTCATCGCTTCGATCGCGGCGATCGCGTGGGTGTGGTCCGGCGTCGTAATCACGACGGCGTCGATCTGATCGCCCATCTGCTCGTACATTTCGCGGAAATCAACGAAACGTTTGGCGTCGGGAATCTGCTCGCCGTATTTGGCCAAGAAGGATTCGTCGACGTCGCAGATCGCGACCCGATTCTCCTGCGCGCAGGAATTGCGATGGAAATCGCCCTGCATGCCGCCCAGACCGACGTGGGCAAGATTCAATTTCGAATTGACGTTAAGTTCGCGCGCGAATCCGGGCGCCGGAAAGACGAGCGCGCGAGAGATTCCGAACGAGGCGGACGCGGCGACCGCGCTCTTCATGAAGAAACGACGTGAAATACGTGACATGGCAATCTCCTGTTAGATCGCGCCGCGACGCGCTACGACGCGCCGTCGACGACGAAGCGACAATTAATGGTTTTCCGCGACTAATAGTTTTC
>CAMZHY010000266.1 GCA_947307005.1 uncultured Planctomycetaceae bacterium | reverse complement strand
TGGCGATCCGGGAAATCTTCGCGGCAAGGTATTCCTCGTAGAAATCTTCTTCCGTCGCCGGGAGGACGTCGACCTCCGGACCGGCGAGCGCGCGAGTCGCGGCGTCGCCTCGAATTTCGCAGCCGCCCTTGGCGAGCGCGCCGAGGAGTCTCGGGAGCGCTTCTTTCGCGATCGCCGAATGGACGACGAGCGACTCCGCCGTGTTGCACGTGCCCAAACGCTGGAGCTTCGAATTGACGAGCGTTTTTTCCGCGACGTCGAGATCGGCGTATTGGTCGACGTAGACGTGGCAGTTACCCGCGAAATGTTTAATGACGGGCATCTTCGCTTCTTGCGCGACGCGCTTGATGAGGGAGTAACCGCCGCGCGGAATGGCGACGTCGACGTATTCCGGACGATGTAGAAATTCGTCGACGGCGTCGCGATCCGTCGTGTTAAGAATCTGGACGGAGTCGGCGGGGAGCCCGATTTCGGCGGAGGCGTCGGCGAGGATTTTTCCGAGCGCGAGATTCGAATGAATCGCTTCTTTTCCGCCGCGCAAAATCACGGCGTTGCCGCTCTTGACGCAGATCGCGGCGGCGTCGGTCGTAACGTTGGGACGCGATTCGTAAATGAAGAAGACGACGCCGATCGGGACGCGAACCTTTTGCACTTCGAAACCGCCCGGTCGGAACGAGGAGCTTATAATCGATCCGATCGGATCGCGGAACGCGGCGATTTCGCGGAGCGCCTTCGCCATGCCGTCGAGCGTTTTCGCGCCGAGCGTGAGGCGGTCGATCATCGCGGGCGCGAGACCGGCGGCGCGGGCGGCTTCGAGGTCGCGCGCGTTTGCGTCGAGAATTTCGGGGGCGCGTTCGACGAGCTTTTGGGCGACGAGTTCGAGCCACGCGTTTTTATCGGCGCCGGAGACCGCCATGAGCGCTTTTGAGGCGCGTTTGGCGCGTCGCGCGACGTCGAGACAGTATTCGCTGAGATTAGAGTCTGACATTTCGCAATCGTATTCGTTGTTTAACGAGGTTCGTCTTCGACTTCGCAAAGACGAGTCGGGAGTTTCTTTTCGGCGACGAGTTCGCAAAGGGCGCGCGTTAGTTTACGCGTCGCGCGGGCGCGATGGCTAATAACGCTTTTTAGAATCGGCGCGAGGTCTCCGAACGTCTCGTGGTATTCCACGACTTCAAAGAGCGGATCGTAGCCGAATCCGTTGGTTCCGCTTTCTTCGAAGAGGACGCGTCCGCGACACTGTTCTTCCGTCTCAAAGACGACGTTTCCACGCGGGTCGGAGAGGACCATGTGACAAACGTATTTCGCGCCGCGCTTTTCCAGCGGGACGCCTTCGAGATCGGCGACGAGCTTCGCGTTGTTGCGGGCGTCGCTGCGATCCTCGGCGCCCGCGTAGCGCGCGGAGTATATTCCCGGCGCGCCGTCGAGGTAATCGACGCAGAGGCCGGAATCTTCCGCGAGAACCCATTCGTTGAGATGAAGCGCCTGTTCCGTCGCATTTTTTCGAGCGTTTTCGGCGAAGGAATTTCCGTCTTCCACGACGTCGATCGCGTTGGGAACGTCGGCGAGCGTAATGAGCTGAACTCCGGAAGGAGCGACAATTTGCGTCGCTTCGATTCCCTTATGTCGATTTCCGGTTCCGAAGACGACGTACGGCGTTTCTTTTTTCATGATTTCCACGTTGCGACGCGTCGCGTCAAAAAAGAATGAAACCGACGCGCGCGCGACCAAAACCGCGCGCGCGTCGGCGTTGGGGTCACTTTCCGAGTTCGTCGGCGAGTTTTTCCGCTTTGTAAATCGAGCGGAGCGCCTCGCGAATTCCCGTCGAATGAACAAGAACGGCGCGCGCTTGAACTTCGTCGAAGATGAAGTTCAGCACGAGGGACTGAATGTTGCCGTCGAAGATGAGTCCGACGATTTCGCCGTCGGCGTTGACGCACGGGCTTCCGGAGTTGCCGCCGATGATGTCTTGGTCGGTGACGAAGTTAAGGGGCGCGTCGAGAGGCGCGCGTCCTTCTTTCTCCGCGTCGACCCAAGACTGGGCGAGGTTGAAGGGCTCGACGAAGGCGTGTTCGCGAGCGTGATCAAGCGCGCCTTTGACGTAGGTCTCGAAGGGACGGATCGTTCCGTCGTCTTCCGTATAGCCCCCGACTTTCCCGTAGGTCAGACGAAGCGTGAAGGTCGCGTCGGGATAGATCGTGTCGCCGTAGACGGCAAATCGCGCCTTGGCGATTTTCGCGTAATTCTGACGGAGCGGCTCGGCGACTTTCTTCGAATAGATATCGCGCAGGTCGGACGCGAGCGGATTGATCGCGAGCGCGAGTTTAATCGCGGGGTCGTCGGAGGCCTGGACGGCTTCGAGACCGCCGTCGATCAAGGACTTGCGATATTCGGAATCGCCGAGTTTCGTCTTGAGGACGACGTCGGTCGCGCGGGCGGAGGGAGATTTTCCGTCGTAGATCGCGTCGAGGGTCGCCTGCGGGACGACGACGGCGCCGAGCGCGCGTCCTCCGTCGACCGGACGCGAGAGTTCGTAGAGCATCGACAGGTTGTCGCCGAGTTTAAGCGCTTCGACGTCGGCGTCGTCGCGCTTGAGGTTGTCGGCAAGTTCTTTGCGGCGTTCTTCAAGGGCGATTTCTTTATACGCGGCGTCGCGTTCGGCGTCCGGCTTGGCGGTCTCGACGGCGTAGCGGACGATCGCGCGCGCGCGGTTCATGACCGGGCAAGCGACGGCTTCGCCCCCTTCGAAGAGGTCGTAAGCGACGTAATACGGCGCCCATTCGGCGGTCGTCTTGGCGATGTTGTCCCACGGATCGCCGGCGGAAAGATCGACGACGTTCTTCTCCGTAGCGAGCTTGCGAAGTTCGTTTTCCGCGTCGATTTTACGCTGCATGAGCGCGGGGGTCTGGAGTCCGAGGAGGATTCCGCCGCGATTTTTGCGCGAGTTCTGAATCTTGAAAAGATCGGTCGCGACGCGGCGCTTGTTCTCGTCGTTGAAAGAGCCGAACGCCTGATACAGAACTTCGCGGCGGCGATACTTGCTCATCATGTGAGGATAGTAGACGTCGCGCTGATACTGGAGGTCGGCGACCGTGTTGAAACGGTTGGTGCGCGCCGGATGACCCGAAACGAGAACGAATTCGCCGTCTTTGGCGCCCGCTTCGCTCCACTTGAGGAAATGCTCCGGGCGGTACGGCTTGTCGTTTTCATAGGCGCGGAAGAGGGTGATATCGAGATTGTATCGCGGGTATCCGAAATTGTCGGGGTCGCCGCCGAAGAATCCGACGGTTTCTTCGGGCGTGAAGACGAGTCGCACGTCGGTAAATTCTTTGTAGCAGTAGAGATGATACTGTCCGCCTTGATACATGGGGACGACGTCGCAGCGCAGGCCTTTTTCCGCTTTAGCGTCCGTTTCGATCTTCTTAATGGCGTCGGCGCGCGTCTTTTCCGTCTCTTCAAAGGACTTGCAGTCCTTCACCGCGGCTTCGACCTGTTCCGTGACGTCGACGATCTCTTGGAGCGCGACGAGTTTGAGTCCCGGGCACTTGAGTTCGTCGGCGTAGTTTTCCGCGTAGAACCCTTTGGCGACGAGGTTGTTCTCCTTCGTGGAGAGTCCCGCGACGGTCGAAAGACCGACGTGGTGGTTCGTCAGGATGAGTCCGTCGGAGGAAACGAACGAGGCGCTGCCGGAATTGGCGAATTTCAAGCACGACTTCTGTAGGTTGTCGAGGAGTTCGGGCGAGACGTCGACGCCGTACTTTTCCTTAATCTGCTTGACGGGCGGGTTGCTGAAGAGCCACATGCCCTCGTCCGCGCGAACGCAATTCGCGGCGGCGACGACGACAAGAGAGAACGCGAACAGGGTCGCGCGTTTGATCCAACGGTTCATGCTGTTCAAAAACCTTTCGTTTAAGCGTTCCTCGCTCGCGCAAGCGCAATCGAGGGAACGGCGTGGACAATACCGGAAGCCAGTCCCCGAAGAGGACTAACTTTTTTGTAAAAGATCGTTTCTTTTCGAGGCGCGGAGCGTTTCTTCGACGCACGACGGGTCGACGTTGCGGCACGATTCGACGAGCTGGTCGTAGATTTCCGTCAAATCGGCGCGCCATTCGCGAGGATCGCCGTCGACCGGGTTGAGCGGGACGAACTCCTCGACGAGCAGAATCAGACGCAGGAGGTGCCGGAAAACGACGCCTTCCTGCTTCTGGAGGTTTTTCGACACTATATATTTATTGAAGTCGCCCTTATAGTCCAAGAGCAAATCGCCCGCCGCCCAGACCGGAATCATGCGAAGATTCACGCCGGGATACCGGAAGTCGAAGAGCCTTCGCAATTTATCCGCAAACGAGAGCGTATAGACGCGTTCCTCCAGATAGCCGCCGAAGCGCCGCCGTTCTTCGCGTTTTCGCTCCTCTTCCTCTTCCGAGGGCATGACGAGTTCTTCCATCGTCGCGAGTCCGAGGGAGAGGAGTTCCTGATCGAGCCGTTCCGTCGCGAGCCGACCGCGCGGAAGAACGTCTTGGCGCGGGACGCGCAGATACCTTGCCACCGTGTTGGGAATCTCTAAAAGGCTTTCAAACGCCTGAAGCCTTTCGCCGCGATCCGCGAGCCCTAGCTGTTCGAGGAGAAACGCGCCGTAAACTTGATTGACGCCGCGAAGCGCGGAGATCGTTTTGAGTTTTGGGGTCGGATACGCGCGCGCCGCTTGGTAGCTAGACGCGATCTGATCGCGAATCTCGTCGGAGAACGCGGAGAGGTCGAAAGCGGGCTTTTCGTCTTCTTTCTTTTCTTTCTTTTCCGCGCGTTTGGGCGTCGGGGCGTTCGTTCTCGCGGCGCCGCCGAAAGTTAGGATTGGCGCGGAATCGTCGGTCGGTTCGGAATCTTGCGACGGCTCGGGGTCGGCGGACGTTGAATCGGACTTGACCGTGAAGAGGTCGCCGTCGGACGAGAAAAAGTCGAAGCCCTTGGGGAGCCCTTCGATTTCGGGGAACTCCGGAGGCGCGACTTCAAGGTTTTTGAGCGCGGCGTTGTATTCGACCGGGTCGAACGCGTCGTTCGAAAACGGATCGTTGAGGACGGAGTCGTCGAAAATTCCGGCGCCGAACGGACGGCGTCGTCGTTCTTTTTCTTTGAGGTCGCGCCGTCGGTCCGCGAGCGCCCTTTGGGCTTCGGCGGTCGCGGGAATTCCGTAGTTGACGGGATTGGGCGCGAGTCGCACGAAGCCTCCGCGCCATAGGGTGAGGAGCGAACGATCGAGGGAGCGGAGCATCATCTCGCGTTTCTTGGCGCCGACGAGTCGGTTGGTTACGAGCGCGCGAATCGGTCTCGCGTCGGAATTGCACTCGATCATATGCGCGAGCATTCGCCATGGCAGCGGTCCGCTGCTTGCGAGTCGTCCGGGAGACGCTTCGCGCAACTGTTTAAACTGAGCTTCGGACCAATACTGCGCGTTTGGATTGCGTTTGGGAAGCTTTTTCTTGAGCTTCTTCTTCATTTCGCGCATTTTCGGGTCTTTGACGTCGTCGGGAATCTCGTTGTATTTCTTGAGCGCCCGCGCGATTTTGACGTCGTCTTCCGGCGCCA
>CAMZHY010000265.1 GCA_947307005.1 uncultured Planctomycetaceae bacterium | reverse complement strand
GTGAGTTTGTAGAGGAGACCTACAGTGAGCGACGAAAAACGCTTTGTTATGTGCGACGGTAATGAAGCCGCTGCAATGATCGCGCATCTTTGCAACGAAGTCATGGCGATTTACCCGATCACGCCGTCTTCGACCATGGGCGAACTTGCCGACGACTGGGCGTCGAAGGGCAAGAAGAACCTCTTTGGAACGATCCCCCAAGTCGTTGAAATGCAAAGCGAAGCGGGCGCCGCGGGCGCGGTCCACGGCTCGCTTCAGGCGGGCGCGCTGACCTGCACGTTCACCGCGTCGCAAGGTCTGCTCCTCATGATCCCGAACATGTTCAAGATCGCGGGCGAGCAGACGCCGACCGTCTTCCACGTCACCGCGCGCTGCATCGCGTCTCACGCGCTTTCGATCTTCGGCGATCACTCCGACGTCATGGCGACCCGCTCCTGCGGTTGGGCGATGCTCGCGTGCGGCTCCGTTCAGGAAACGCACGACCTTGCGCTCGTCGCCTACGCTTCGACTCACAAGAGCCGCGTTCCGTTCGTCCACTTCTTCGACGGGTTCCGCACCTCCCACGAGGTCGGCAAGCTCGAGAAACTGCCCGAAGAGACCGTTCGCGCCATGTTCGATCTCGACTTCGTCAAGAAGTTCCGCGAGCGCCGTCTCGACCCCGCGCACCCGGTAGTACGCGGCACGGCGCAGAACTCCGACGTCTTCTTCCAGGCGCGCGAAGCGTGCAATCCGCTTTACGCCGCCGTTCCGGCGATCGTTCAGGAGCAGATGGATAAGTTCGCGCGGCTCACCGGACGTCAGTATCACCTCTTCGATTACGTCGGCGACCCGAACGCGGAAAACGTCATCGTCGTGATGGCGAGCGGCGCGGGCGTCGTCGAGGAATACCTCGACACGGTCGGGATGGACAAGAATATCGGTCTCCTTAACGTTCGTCTCTATCGTCCGTTCTCCGCCGAAGCGTTCGTTAAGGCGCTGCCGAAGACGGTCAAACAGCTCGCGATCCTCGACCGCACGAAGGAGCCGGGCGCGACGGGCGAACCGCTTTACCTCGACGTCGTCGCCGCGATGGCGCAGACGTGGGAAGGCGCGCTGCCGAAGATGTACGGCGGTCGTTTCGGACTCGCCTCGAAAGACTTCACGCCCGCGATGGTCAAGGGAATCTACGACGCGATGGCGGCGGGCAAACTCAAGAACAACTTCACGGTCGGCATTAAGGACGACGTCACGAATTCGAGCGTCGATTACGACCCGACCTTCAACTCCGAGCAGGACGACGTTCGCCGCTGCATCTTCTACGGCCTCGGCAGCGACGGCACCGTCGGCGCGAACAAGGAAACGACGAAGATCGTCGGCGAATACACGCCGAACTACAGCCAAGGCTACTTCGTCTACGACTCCAAGAAGGCGGGCGCTGTCACGATTTCTCACCTGCGCTTCTCGCCGCGCCCGATTAAGGGCTCCTATCTGATCTACTCCGCGAACTTCGTCGCGTGCCACCAGTTCGTCTTCACGAAGAAGCTCGACATGCTCGCGAACATCGTCGAAGGCGGAACGTTCCTCCTCAACGCGCCGTATAGCGCGGATGAAGTCTGGGATCATCTCCCGATCGAACTCCAGCAGGAGATCATCGACAAGAAACTCAAGTTCTACGTCGTCGACGCGGTCGCCGTCGCGAAGGCCGCCGGAATGGGCGGACGCATCAACACGGTCATGGAGACCTGCTTCTTCAAACTCGGCGACTTCATGCCTGTCGACGAAGGCATCGAACGCATTAAGGCCGGCATCCAGAAGGTTTACGGCAAGAAGGGTCCGGAGATCGTCGAGAAGAACTTCAAGGCGGTCGACTCGTCGCTCGCCGCGCTCCAGGAAGTGAAGGTTCCCGCGACCGCGACCTCGACGTTCCACCGCGTCAACGGCGTCCAGGGCGAAGCGCCCGAGTTCGTCAAGAACATCCTCGGCGAGATCATGGCGTCGCGCGGCGAAGACCTCACCGTCGGCGACATGGCGTCGACCTCCGACGGAACCTTCCCGACCGGCACGACGAAGTACGAAAAGCGCTCCATTGCGATCGATATTCCGATCTGGGATCCGTCCCTCTGCATTCAGTGCGGCAACTGCTCGCTCGTCTGCCCGCACGCCGCGATCCGCATGAAGATCTACGATTCCCTCGACGGCGCGCCCGAAGGGTTCCGCTCCGCCGATGCGAAGACCCCCGAGTTCGCCGGCAAGAAGTTCACGATCCAGATCGCGCCCGACGACTGCACGGGCTGCGCGATGTGCGTCAGCGTCTGCCCCGCGAAGAGCAAGGAAGACGAGACGAAAAAAGCGATCAATATGCAGAACCAGCTCAAGAACCTCGAGACCGAGCGCAAGAACTGGGACTACTTCCTCTCGATTCCCGATTACGATCGCTCCAAGGTCAAGGTCAACACGGTCAAGGGCTCGCAGCTGCTTCTGCCGCTCTTTGAATTCTCGGGATGCTGCGCGGGCTGCGGCGAAACGCCGTACATCAAGCTCGTGACGCAGCTCTTCGGCGACCGCATGCTGATCGCGAACGCGACCGGTTGCTCCTCGATCTACGGCGGCAACCTGCCGACGACGCCTTACACGACGAACGCGGAAGGCTACGGCCCGGCGTGGTGCAACTCGCTCTTCGAGGACAACGCGGAGTTCGGGTTCGGAATGCGCGCCGCCGTCGATCAGCAGAGCGCGTTCGTTCGCGAGATTCTCGTCGCCAAGCGCGACCAGATCGGCGCGGAACTCGTCGACAACCTCCTGAACAACAAGCAGGAGACGGAGCAGGAAATCGCGCAGCAGCGCGCGTGGGTCAAAGAGCTCAAGGCGAAGATCGCCGGTTGCGAATGCGGTTGCGAGCAGGGCAAGCTCCTTGAAATGTCGGCGGACTACCTCGTTCGTCGCAGCAACTGGATCATCGGCGGCGACGGTTGGGCGTACGACATCGGCTACGGCGGACTCGATCACGTCGTGGCGCAGCAGCGCGACGTCAACATCCTCGTCCTTGATACGGAAGTCTACTCGAACACGGGCGGACAGGCGTCGAAGTCGACCCCGAAGGGCGCCGTCGCGAAGTTCGCCGCGAGCGGCAAACCGACGACGAAAAAAGACCTCGGCATGATGGCGGTCTCCTACGGCACCTGCTTCGTCGGCCAGATTTCGATCGGCGCGAACCCGGCGCACGCGATCAAGACGCTCGTCGCGGCGGAATCCTACAAGGGTCCCTCGCTCGTCATCGCGTACAGCCACTGCATCGGTCAGGGCATCAACACGACGCTCGGCATGGAACTTCAGAAGGAAGCGGTCAAGTGCGGATACTGGCCGCTCTGGTCCTACGACCCGCGTCTCGAGAAACCGTTCCAGCTCGCCAGCAAGGCGCCCGAAGGGTTCCTCAAGGATTTCGAAGCGAAGCAGAACCGCTTCAAGTCCCTCAACCGCGTCAATCCGGAAGCCGCCGCCAAGTTCGGCGAAGAGGCTCAAGAGGAAATCTACAAGCGTTACGAATACTACAAGACTCTTTCGGAAGTTAAGAAAAACTGACGAATTAGTCTTGCGTAACGACGCGTAAAATGAAGGCGCGGCGATTCTTTTTACAGAATCGCCGCGCTTTTTTTATCGCGCCCCGTCGCATTTTAAGTCTCGTTCGGATATGATTAATGAAACGGCGACGTTTGGCTCTTCGCCCGCCTTCTTTCCCTTTTTTGAGAGGTCTTTTATGAAACGTCTATTACTCGCGATAGCGACTTTCTTACTCGCGACGACCGCGACCGTCGCGTTTGCGCAGAATCTTGACGAAAACGGCGCGCTTCCCCGCGCGACGCCCGAATCGGTCGGACTCGACTCCGCCGTTCTCGCGAACACGATAACCCAGCTCGACGAAAAGTTTAACCGCGTCGACGCCGTCATGATTCTTCGCGACGGCAAGGTCGTCGCCGAAGCGTGGCGCGCCCCGAACGGCCCGGAGATCCCCCACGCGCTCTATTCTCTGAGCAAGAGCTTTACCTCGACCGCCGTCGGGTTCGCCGTTTCCGAGGGGAAACTCAAGCTCGACCAGAAGGTCGTCGACTTCTTCCCCGACGAACTCCCGGAAAATCCCGATCCGAAGCTCAAGGATGTTACGGTTCAGCATCTGCTCACGATGTCCTGCGGACATTCGTCCGATCCGATGCCGAAGGAGATGGTCGGAACCGACTACGGGCTGCCGGCGATCGTCACGGACGCGCGTCCGACGTGGGCGGAGCAGTTCTTGGCGCGTAAGATCGAGTACGAGCCGGGAACGAGGTTCCTCTACAATACGACGGGGACGTACATGTGTTCCGCGATCGTTCAAAAGGTTGTCGGCGAAAAGATCGTCGATTATCTCAAGCCGCGTCTTTTCGACCCGCTCCATATCGACGCGCCGTACTGGGAGCAGTCTCCGCAGGGCGTGAACAAGGGGGGCACGGGGCTCTTCCTCAAGACGGAAGACATTGCGAAGTTCGGTCAGCTTTATCTTCAGAAGGGCAAATGGAACGGCGAGCAGATTCTGCCCGAAGCGTGGGTTGAGGACGCGACGTCGAAGCACGTCTCCAACGGCGACGACCCGAACAGCGACTGGGCGCAGGGCTATGGGTACCAGTTCTGGCGGTGCCGAAACGACGCGTTTCGCGGCGACGGGATGTATTCGCAGTTCTGCCTCGTCATGCCGAAGCTGAATATCGTCGTCGCGGTCAACTCCGACTGCAACAATTATCAGGGAATCCTGAACGTTCTCTTCGACAATCTCATTCCCGCCGCGAAGGACGCGCCGCTCCCGGAGAATCCAGACGCGCTCGCGAAGCTTCACGAGGTGGAGAAGTCGCTCCAGCCGAAGGAGGGAGAGTCGGGGAGCGCCGTCGTCCCGCTGCCGATTTCGAGCAAGGTTCTCGGTCGCGACGTGAAATGCCTCGTCTATATCCCGAACGGGTACCTGACGACGTCGGTTTATTTCCCGTCGCTTTATCTCTTGCATGGATTGTACGGCGCCGAGACAAACTGGAGTTCGCCTGAACACGGCAATATGAAGGCGATTTGCGACGCGTATTACGCCGCGCATCCGGATCAGAAGCGCGTGGTTATCATGCCCGACGGCGGCAATTTATGGTATCGCGACTCCGCCGACGGCGCCGTGAAGTATGAGACGTTCTTCTTCGAAGAGCTGATCCCGGAGATTGAGAAGCGGCTCCGCGTCAAGAAAGACGCCGCCGACCGCGCGATCGCGGGGCTGTCGATGGGGGGCTACGGGTCGCTCCTTTACACGCTGCGCCGTCCGGACGTCTTTTCGCGCTGCTATGCGATGAGCGCCGCGATTCCGTCGCGCGAGAATCTAGAGGCGGGGACCGCAAAGGGCTACCTCTTCATCTATCGCGGCTCCGAGTCTCAGACGGAAGAGAACGTCGTCCGTTTCGACGAGTTCTTCCAGCATAACGACCCGCACACGCTCCTCGACGGGCTTTCCGACGACGCGAAGAAGTCGCTCCGCATCCAGCTCGACTGTGGCGACGACGACGGACTCCTCGAAGGCAACTACGCGTTCTTCACGAAAGCGCGAAAACTCCGCGTCCCCTGCGAACTCCGCGTCCGCGACGGCG